>NZ_JBXGSI010000008.1:0-243580 GCF_056790315.1 Sphingobium sp. VMM | reverse complement strand
GACCCTGATCGTCTGAGGTGGAAGCGCTCCGCACTTTCACCGATAGCGTGAATCAGGGTCTAAAGCCGGAGAATCAGCCCGCTTCGAGCGCCGCGCCAGCTTCCATCCAGACTTCCTCGGCCGCTTCCAGCTTCTTTTCCACCGCAGCGCGCTTCACCATCAGTTCGCTGGTGGTCATCTTCGCCTCGGCCCCGGTTGCACTCTTGGGATCGGACAGCACGGCGTCGATGCGCTTGCGCTCGGCGATCAGCGTGGACATCTCGCGCTCGGCCTTGTTGACGGCGTTCTTGAGCGTCTTCTGCTTCTCGCGCCATTCGGCGGCGGCCTTCTTGTCCGCCTTGCGATCGACCTTGGGCGCATCGCCGCCCGACGGGTTGCCGTCCGCCTTGCGCAGGATGATGTCGGTATAATCGTCGAGCGATCCGTCGAACGGTTGGGCGGTGCCATTGTCGACCAGCACCAGCCGGTCGGCGACCAGTTCGATCATGTGGCGATCATGGCTGACGATGACGACGGCGCCCGAATATTCGTTGAGCGCCTGCACCAGCGCCTCACGGCTGTCGACGTCCAGATGGTTGGTCGGTTCGTCGAGGATCAGCAGGTGCGGCGCATCGCGGGTGATGAGCGCCAGCGCCAGACGCGCGCGCTCGCCACCCGACATGGAGCCGACCTTCTGCGTCGCGCGCTCGCCGGAAAAGCCGAAACGGCCAAGCTGGGCACGCACCGCACCGGGCGTCGCCCCCTTCATGACGCGGGTCATATGCTCCAGCGGCGTGTCGGTGACGTCCAGCTCCTCCACCTGATATTGGGTGAAATAACCGACATTCATCTTGGCCGAGCTGTTGATGGCGCCTTCCATCGGCGCCAGCTGTGCGGCGATCAGGCGGGCCAGCGTGGTCTTGCCGTTGCCGTTGCGGCCGAGCAGCGCGAGGCGATCGTCGGGATCGATGCGCAGATTGACCCGGCGCAGGATCGGCGTGTCGTCATAGCCGACCGAGGCCATGTCCATGGTGATGAGCGGCGGGCGCAGTTCGGCGGGGCTCGGGAAACCGAAATGCAGGCTGGGGTCTTCGATCGCAGCGGCAATGGGCTGCATCTTGGCCAGCGCCTTGGCGCGCGACTGAGCCTGCTTGGCGGTCGAGGCGCGGGCCGAGTTGCGGGCGACATAATCCTGCAACTTCTCGCGCTCGGCCTGCTGCTTGGCGCGCGCCGCTTCCTGCTGGGCCAGGCGCTCGGCGCGCTGGCGCTCGAACGCGTCATAGCCGCCGGGATAAAGGGTCACCTTCCCGCCTTCGAGATGCAGGATATAGTCGACCACATTGTTGAGCAGATCGCGCTCATGGCTGATGATGACCACGGTGCCGCGATAGGCCTTGAGGAAATTTTCCAGCCACAAGGTCGCTTCGAGATCGAGATGGTTCGACGGTTCGTCGAGCAGCAGCAGGTCCGGGTTGGAGAAGAGCAGCGCCGCCAAGGCAACGCGCATCTTCCAGCCGCCCGAATAGCTGTCGAGCGGACGGCCCTGCATTTCCTCGTCGAAACCGAGGCCGACGAGGATGCGGGCGGCGCGCGCGGGCGCGGTATAGGCGTCGATCGTGGTCAGCCGCTCATAGATATGGCCGAGACGATCGGGATCCTCGGTATGCTCGGCCTCCGCCATTAGCGCGGCGCGTTCCTTGTCGGCGGCGAGCACGGTGTCGAACGGGGTGGCGGTGCCCGACGGGGCTTCCTGTGCGATATAGCCAAGGCGGGTGTCGCGCGGCATGTCGCAACTGCCCTCGTCCGGGTCGAGCTGGCCGATCATCACCTTCATCAGGGTCGACTTGCCCGCGCCGTTGCGGCCGATGAGGCCGACGCGGCTGCGCGGCGGCAGTGCGGCGCCGGCGCGGTCTAGGATGGTGCGGCCGCCCAGGCGCACGGTGATACCGTTCAAGTTAAGCATGGCCGCGCCTGTAGCAGAGCTGCGGCGGGGGGTGAAGCGGCTTGGCGCGCTTGCGAAAGCTGCAAAATATATAGTGTCGCAGAGGACGTATTTGCGCCGCTGCCGGTCCGCAGCCGGGACTTCGCAATAGGAGATTTTTGCGAAGTCGCGCGATCGACGCGCAAAAATGGGGGTGGGCAAGGGCCCACCCCGCAGGTGTCAGAGGCCGTCGACGGCCTTGCTGACAAGGATATTGACCGCGACGCGGCGATTCTGCGCCTTGCCCTCGATCGTGTCGTTGCTGGCCACCGGATCGGCCTCGGCCATGCCGGTCGGGGTCAGCATGCGATAGGGCTTCCAGCCGCACGCCTGCTGCAGATAATTGACCACGCGCGAGGCACGCTTTTCGCTGAGTTCCTGATTCAGCTCCTCGCCACCGGTGGAGTCGGTATAGCCCACGACCAGCAGCAGCGCGTTGCTCATGCCATTGGCCGAGGTTGCCGCAGCGCAGAGGTCATTCTTCGCCTGATCCGACAGCACTGCCTTGCCGGTGTCGAAATTGACGTTGGTCGTGCCCTTCACATTATACTGGTCGATCTCGCCCATGCGGCCGCGCAAAGCCTCGGTCGCGGCGGTCTGTTCGTCGAACCGCTGGGCGGTGCCGTTGTTGATCATCGACGCGGTCTTGAGATCCTTGTTCTGCAGGGCGATCTTGCTGGCCAACAGCCCTTCGCCGGCCTGCAGGGTCTTCACCGTCACCGGCAGACCGTTCAGCAGCGACGTCGCGGCCAGATGGTCGCGGCCAAGGCCGAACAGCCCCTTGCTGGCGCTGATCTTGGTATCGTCATTGATGGTGATGACGCTCTTGCTGCCGTCGGCGGCGGTCACCTGCATCCGGTCGCCGCTGCGCGCGGAGATGATGCCCTTGATCTCGGGCCCCTCCGTCAGTTCGGCGGCCGGCATGGCGACGCTGGCCGACACATCGGCCGGCGGCGCGTCCTGGGCCTGGTCCTGCGCCACGACAGCGGCCGGGGCGGCCCCGGCCAGCAGGGCAAGCATCACAAGATATTTTTGGTTTTTGGACATGATAGGCATCACGCTGCTCCTTCACTTCTCGATCGGTCGGGCCTGCAGCATTGCAGCTTGTCGTCCGACGGCGGCCGCCTGGTGGCGTTTCCGGCCGTCAGAACCCCCTTCTTCTGACCTTCATAAATTTTGACGTCTTGGCGCCGTGGGATGCGCCAGACACATTGCCTGTTCGTGTCCGGCTTTCTGCTGCATGAACAGCCCGTGTTCCGGCCGTGTTGCGCAGGCCAGATGAGTGGATGATGCGACGAAACGAAGGCGAAAACCGAAAGTGTTAACGCGATCCACTTGAGTCATAACAGCTATAGATTGCCACCACACTTCGCCATGAAGGACCCTGTTGTTGTGAAACAAAAATCAGCTTCCGCGTGGAACAAATTCCGAATTTCTATTTTTGCGCTTTCATAACATTGACTTGAAACATTATTTGATGATCCGGTTTGCGTGGGCGTGCGGAAGCAGGCCGATGGACGCCTCGACCAGCCGCAGCCGCACCGCGCATCACCCGCCGGTCGACGGCGGGATCTGTGGCAATATGGCCACAGAGGGAAATATTCGCATATTTTGCGCAAAATAGCATTGCGACGCATTCGCATTATTTTTGCGATTGCCTCGCAATACCGCTTAGGACGACGCCCAATTTCCTACCAGAAAACAGGGGTCTTCATGCTGTCCAAATATCACTGGCTTGCCGGCGCCGCGCTGTGCGTCGTCGCCCTTCCCGCCGCCGCCCAGACCAGCGCCGCACCGGCCGATGAGAATCGCGACGACCAGATCGTCGTCACCGGCACCTATACCCTGCCCGACAAGATCGACACCGCGACCGGCCTGGGCCTGACGGTCCAGGAAACGCCGCAGTCGGTCAGCATCATGACCGCGCAGCGCATCCTCGACCAGAATCTGATCAGCGTGAAGGATGTCATCACCAATGCGGTGGGCGTATCCGCCAACGAAGTCGATGACGTGCGCAACAGCTTCTACGCGCGCGGCTTCGAAATCCGCAACACCCAGGTCGACGGCGTGCCCGCGGCCTGGACGCTGGCCGGTGGCAATGGCGAGACCAGCATCGACGTCTCCATTTATGAACGGATCGAGGTCGTGCGCGGCGCAACCGGCCTGCTGTCGGGCGCGGGCGATCCGTCCGCGTCGGTCAACCTGGTGCGCAAGCATGCCGACGCCACCGACCTGACCGGCTATGTCAATGCCAGCATCGGCAGCTGGAACACCTGGCGCCTGTCGGCCGACATTGGCGGCGCGCTGACCGCCGATGGCCGCATCCGCGCCCGGCTGGTCGGTCGCTATGAAAAGGGCGACTATTTCATCGACATTCAGGACCGCAAGAAATGGGTGCTCTATGGCGTGGTCGAGGCCGACGTCACCGATAGCACGCTGGTCCGCGTCGGCATGAGCCACCAGGACAGCAAGCCCAAGGGCGCGACCTGGGGCGCGCTGCCCACCTTCTACACCGACGGCACGCTGACCGACCTGCCCCGGTCGCAGACCACGGCGGCGGACTGGACCTACTGGAACACCACCAACCAGAATATCTATGCCACGGTGCGCCAGGAATTTGGCGATCGCTGGAACCTGACCGCCAATTACAACCGGCTCAAGACCACCGGCGATACGCAGCTTCTCTATCTCTATGGCGGCGTCGACAAGGCGACCGGCACGATGGACGGCACCAACCCCTACAAGTCCAAGGGTGAAAGCATCCAGAACAGCATCGACGCCCAGTTGAAGGGCCAGGTGGCGCTGTTCGGCCGCGATCATGAGGTTGTGCTGGGCGCGCTGCACAGCGTGCTGAAGCGGCACACCGACAATTATGTGGCGCCCTCGCCCTGGCTGACGGACGTGCCGGTGATCGGCCAGGAAGGCGTGCCCTATCCCGAGCCGGTCTGGGGCACCGACGCGGTGCGCAACGAACAGGAACGGATCGAGCAGACCGGCTATTATGGCGCGTTCCGCCTGAACGTCGCCGATCCGTTCAAGGTCATCCTGGGCGGCCGCATCGCCAGTTGGAACCAGCGCGGCTTCGCCTGGAGCGGGCCGAGCGACTATGGCGACGACAATGTGTTCATCCCCTATGTCGGCGCATTGTACGACATCACGTCGAACCATCGCGTCTATGCCAGCTATACCAAGATCTTCCAGCCGCAGAACCGCTATGACCGCGAACAGCGCCTGCTCGATCCGCTGAACGGCGCCGCCTATGAAATCGGCCTCAAGAGCAGCTTCTTCGGCGATGCGCTGCAGACCTCTATCGCGCTGTTCCGTATCGAGCAGGATAATGTCGGCGAGATGGACGGCCCGGAAATCATCCTGAACGGCCAGACCTTCCAGCCCTATCGCGCGGTCGAGGGTGTCACCAGCAAGGGCTTCGAACTGGAAGCTACCGGCCAGCCGCTGCCGGGCTGGAACGTCAATGCCAGCTACAGCCAGTTCAAGATCGAGGATCCGGACGGCAATGACGTGAACACCGCGCAGCCGCGCAAGCTGCTCAAGATCTTCACCACCTATGACCTGCCCGGCGTGCTGACCGGCCTGACCATCGGTGGCGGCATCAATTATCGCAGCAAGGCCTATTCGGACGGCACCATCCCCGGCACCACGCCGGCCGTGCCCTTCCGCTTCCAGCAGGACGGCTATACGCTGGTCAGCCTGATGGCGCGCTATGCCGTGACCGAACAGCTGCAGCTCCAGGCCAATGTCGAAAATCTGTTCGACAAGAAATATTACAGCCAGGCCGGTTCGTTCAGCCAATATCGCTACGGCGCCCCGCGCAATTTCACGATCAGCGCGAACTACAAGTTCTGATGCTGGAAGGGCGCCACGGGAGACCAGGGCGCCCTTTTTGGTTTGGGGGGTGGATGGATGCTGACGCAGGTCCAGCATCAGGAATGACGCAACGTTGTTTTGGGGTGGCGCCCGGCCATTCCCCTCCCGCCGGCGGGAGGGGGAACAGGTCCGAACTTGGTCGCTTCCGGTCAATCTGATACCAAGAACCCGGCGTCGCCCTGCGCCGCCGGGTTCTTCATTCTTCAGAAGCGGTCCGCGTTCATGACCTTGGTCCAGGCGGCGGCGAAGTCGGTGACGAACTTCTCCTTTGCGTCATCCTCGGCATAGACTTCGGCCACGGCGCGCAGTTCGGAATTGGAGCCGAAGATCAGGTCGACCGGGGTCGCCGTCCACTTTGCTGCGCCGCTGGCCCGGTCCTTGCCGTCATAGAGGCCCGGCGTCGCCGACTTGCTCCACACCGTGTCCATCGTCAGCAGGTTGACGAAGAAGTCGTTGCTGAGCGTGCCCGGACGGGTGGTGAGCACGCCATTCTTCGATCCGCCGCTATTGGCGCCGAGCGCCCGCATACCGCCGACCAGCACGGTCATTTCCGGCACGGTGAGGTCGAGCGCATCGGCCTTGTCCACCAGCGCGTCGGCCGGGCTGACCTCCGCCTTGGAGCCATACCAGTTGCGGAAGCCGTCCGCCTTGGGCTCCAGATAGGCGAAGGAGGCGACATCGGTCTGCGCCTGCGCGGCGTCGACCCGGCCGGGCGTGAACGGCACGGTGATGCTGTAGCCGCCCTGCTTGGCCGCCTGCTCGACCGCGGCGTTGCCGCCCAGGACGATGAGGTCGGCCATCGACACCTGATTGCCGGACTTCGCGAAATCCTTCTGGATCGCGGTCAGCTTGGCCAGCACCTTGTTCAGCTCCGCCGGGTCGTTGACCGCCCAGCCGCGCTGCGGGTCGAGCCGCAGGCGCGCGCCATTGGCGCCACCGCGCATGTCGGTGCTGCGGAAGGTCGCGGCCGAGGCCCAGGCGGTGCGCACCAGTTCCGGCCCGGTCAGGCCCGAGGCCAGCACGGCCGCCTTCAGCTTCGCCTGATCGGCGGCGCTGACGGGGGCGAAGCTCGCCTTGGGCAGCGGATCCTGCCAGCTATAGGTTTCGGACGGAATGTCCTTGCCGAGATAGCGGGCCTGCGGGCCGAGATCGCGATGGGTCAGCTTGAACCAGGCGCGGGCGAAGGCCTTGCTGAACAGCTCGGGATTCTTCTGCCAGCTTTCCAGCACCTTGCGGAAACCGGGATCTTCCTTGAGCGCGATGTCGGTGGTGAACATGATCGGCGCGTGCCGCTTGTCCTTCACATGCGCGTCGGGGACCATGTTGGCGGTGGCCGGATCGGTCGGTATCCACTGGGTCGCGCCGGCCGGGCTCTTGGTCTTCACCCAGTCGAAGTTCAGCAGATTGTCGATATATTGGGTGGTGAACTGGGTCGGCGTGGCGGACCAGGCGCCTTCCAGGCCCGAGGTCAGCGTATCCTCGGCATTGCCCTTGCCGCACTTGTTCTTCCAGCCGAAGCCCTGATCCTCGATGCCGGCGGCGGCGGGTTCCGCGCCCAGGCATTCCTCGGGCTTCTTGGCGCCATGCGCCTTGCCGAACGTATGGCCACCCGCGATCAGCGCCAGCGTTTCCTCGTCATCCATCGCCATATTGCCGAAGGCGCGGCGGATGTCGGCGGCGGCACCCTTGGGATCATGATTGGCGCCGGGCCCCTCGGGGTTCACATAGATGAGGCCCATGGTGGTCGCGGCGAGCGAGCGCTTGAGCGAACCGTCCGGGTTGGAGCGCTCGGTGCCCATCATCTTGGTTTCCGGGCCCCAATAGACGACGTCCGGCTGCCAGGCGTCGATGCGGCCGCCGGCAAAGCCCACGGTCTTGAAGCCCATATCCTCCAGCGCGACATTGCCACTGAGGACCATCAAGTCGCCCCAGCTGAGCTTCCGGCCATATTTCTGCTTGATCGGCCAGACCAGACGGCGGGCCTTGTCGAGGCTGACATTGTCGGGCCAGCTGTTGAGCGGATCGAACCGCTGTTCGCCGCCGCCCGAACCGCCGCGGCCGTCACCGACGCGATAGGTGCCTGCGCTGTGCCAGGCCATGCGGATGAAGAAGGGGCCATAATGGCCATAGTCCGCCGGCCACCAGGGCTGCGACGTGGTCAGCACCTTGCGGATGTCGGCCTTGACCGCTTCCAGGTCGAGGCTGTTGAATTCCTTCACATAATCATAGTCGGCACCATAGGGATTGGCGCGGGTCGCCTCATGCTGGCGCAGGGCGGTGAGGTCGAGGCGGTTGGGCCACCAGTCCTTGTTGGTCATGCCGCCGGGCTTTTCGGCGACGGCGGGCGCGGCGGCGGCGGGCTTGGTTTCTGCGGCGAGCGCCGGGCTGGCGAGCAGCGCGCACGCCAAAGCGAATGTGGAAATGCGGGTCGTGGACATGTTTCTCTCCCCTGTCCTGTTCTGCCTGTTCAAGGCGGGAAAAGGGGTAGTCCTGTGCGGCGGCGGATCGAAACGAATCGATTCCGTCACAGTGATCGGATTTTCCTATGAGAGAGGGTGGATCGGAGGGATCAGCCTTTGGCGGGCGGAGAGGCCGGCGCCGCCGCATAGAGGGTGAACTGGCCGTGCAGGCCGCCGGTCGAGGATTGGCCGACCCACAGGTCGAACAGGCCCGGTTCGGCGATACGGCGGTTGCCGGCGCCGACAAATTCGAGGTCGGTGCGCGACAGGGTGAAGCGGACCTGGGTGGAATCGCCCGGCGACAGGGTCACGCGCTGGATGCGCTTGAGTTCCCGGATCGGGCGGGTGCGGCTGGCGACGCGGTCGCGGATATAGAGCTGCACCACTTCGCTGCCCTTGCGCTTGCCCTTGTTGGTGAGGCGCGCGGTGATCTCGACCGCGCCGTCCCAGCGCAGCGCGGTGTCGGAGAGCTTGAGGTCGCTGAGGGCGAAATCGGTGTAGCTGAGGCCATGGCCGAAGGGGAAACGGGCGCTGTTGTCGGTGGTGGCATAGCGCGCCTTATATTCGGTGCTGCCATTGTCCACCGTCGGTCGGCCGGTCGACTTGCGATCGTAGAAGAAAGGCTCCTGCCCGCTTTCCCAGGGGAAGCTGACCGGCAGCTTGGCCGAGGGATCGACCTTGCCGAACATAATGTCGGCCAGCGCATGGCCGGTTTCCGACCCCAGGAACCAGGTTGCCAGCAACGCCTGGGCATTGGCGACGCCGTCATGCAAAGCGAGCGCGCGGCCATGGCGCAGCAGCACGATGACCGGCTTGCCGGTGGCGGCGATCGCATCGGCCAGCGCCTGTTGCGAGGAGGGCAGCTCGATCATCGTGCGCGACTGCGCCTCGCCCGACATCGCCTGGGATTCGCCGACCGCCAGGATCACCACGTCCGCCGCCTTCGCCGCCGCGACGGCACGGGCGATCCCTTCCTTGATCGGGCCGTTGACCGCGCAGCCCAGCTCGACCGTCAGCTTCGCCGGATCGGGCATCGCCGCGCGCAGGCCGGTGGCGATGTCGACGCCCTTGTCGGGATCGCCGTAAAAGGCCCAGGGGCCATAGAGATTGGCCTTGTCCTCGCCGAACGGGCCGATCAGCGCGATCCTTTGCCCGGCGGCGGGATCGAGCGGCAGCACCCCGTCATTCTTGAGCAGCACGACCGATCGGGCCGCCGCCTCACGCGCCAGTGCATGATGGGCGGGCGCGCCGATGCGCGCCTTTTCAACCTCTTCGTCGAGCGAGCGATAAGGGTTGTCGAACAGCCCCATCGCGGTCTTCACGTAAAGGATGCGGCGCACCGCGACATCGACCGTCGCCATCGGCACCGCGCCGCTCTTCACCAGATCGGGGATGTGGCGGATATAGAGGCCGCTCTGCATCGACATGTCGACCCCGGCCAGCACAGCGAGGCGGGCGGCGTCGCGCTCATCCTCGGCAAAGCCATGGGCGACCAGTTCCTCGTCGGCGGTGTAATCGGAAAAGACGAAGCCGCGAAACTGCATCTCACCGCGCAATATGTCGGTCAGCAATTCGCGGTCAGCGGTGGCGGGCACGCCGTTAATCTCGTTGAAGGCGGCCATGGTGGTGAGCGCACCGGCGGCAAAGGCCTTGCCGAAGGGCGGCAAATGGGTTTCGCGCAGCGTCTCGTCACTGATGTCGACGCTGCCATATTCGAGGCCCGCCGCCACCGCGCCATAGGCGGCGAAATGCTTGGGACAGGCGAGCAGCGAATCGTCGCGGCGCAGGTCGCGCCCCTGGAAGCCGCGAATCCGCGCCGCCGACAGCAAGCCGGTCAGATAGACATCCTCGCCTGCGCCCTCGACCACCCGGCCCCAGCGCTGGTCGCGCGCGACATCGACCATCGGCGCGAAGGTGAGGTGCAGGCCCGCCGCCGTCGCCTCCACCGCCATGACCCGCGCGGTCTTTTCCACCAGCATGGGATCGAAGCAGGAAGCCTCCCCCAGCGGAACAGGAAAGATGGTCTTGAGCCCGTGAATCACGTCGCCGGCCAGCAGCAGCGGGATGCCCAGGCGGCTGTTCTTGACCGCCATTTCCTGCGCGCGGCGCCCGCCGGCAACGCCGATGCCGTTGAACAGGCAGCCGACCCGGCCCTTGCGAATCTCGTCGGCCAGGCGCTTTTCATCCTGGATGCCGGCCGCCGGGTTGGGTGGGTTGAAGGGGCGGAAGCTGTCGGCCAGGCAGGTCATCTGACCCGCCTTTTCCTCCAGCGTCATCTTCGCGATCAGCGCGTCGACGCGGGCAACGTCGGCCTGCGCCAGCGCGCGGCGGGGGATGCCAAGGGCGAGGACACCGCCCAGGGTGCGGATCAGGAGGTCGCGGCGATCGAGAGTCATGCGGGAGAGAACGTAACCGGGGAAGAATGAACGGGGCTTGTCCGGAGACAAACGGACTTCCGCCGTTTTTGTTGCGCTGCGGCAATAAGCCTGCGGCGCGACGCCCCGATCCCGCGATCAGGCCATGCGCCGAATCATGTCGCGCGAATCAGGAGTAGCAATCACGCCTGAGCCGACAATTTGGTGCCGACCACGCCGATCACGATCATCGCCATGAAGCCGATCTGGGCCATGTTGACCCGATCGCCATAGAGAATCATGCCGCCGATGATGACGCCCACGGCGCCCAGGCCCGTCCAGATCGCATAGGCGGTGCCCGCCGGCAGATCGCGCATCGCCAGCGCCAAAAGGCCCATGTTGAGGAAGCTGAGGCCGATCGGCACGGCCGATGCCTGCCAGCTGCCAATAGTGGCGGCCCATTTCAGGCTCAATGCCCAGATGATTTCGGTGAATACGGCGATGCCGAGAATGACCCAGGCCAAGCGGCGTTCCTCTTGCGGTAACGGGCTCGGCTGGAGCGGCGCGCGGACCGGAAACCCGAAAGAGGCGGCGCGCCGATGAGGGCAGTGGTGGACAGGGCTGGATTCGAACCAGCGTACGGAAACCCGGGCAGATTTACAGTCTGCTGCCTTTAACCACTCGGCCACCTGTCCAGTGCCCTACGCGGTGGAAATTTGCTGTCCCGCCGCGCTGGAGGCGGCTCAATGGCGAATGGAGGCTTGCCTGTCAATGGGGTGATGTGAAAAGAGCGAAAACATGAAAAGAGGACATCGTACCGGCAAGCCGAAAGGCGCCTTCCCCCGCTTCTACGGACGCCACGCCATCACGGCTGCGCTCGCCAATCCGAACCGCGTCGTGCGCAAGATATGGGGCACGCGCGAAGCGATCGGCGCGCTCGACCTGCCGCCTGCGCTGCCGATCGTCTATTCCGACGTCGCCGACATGGGCCGCATGGTGCCGTCGGATGCGCCGCATCAGGGCATTGTCGCCGAAGTCGAGCCGCTGGACGATGTCTGGCTGGGCGACGTGCTGGAACAGGGGCGGGACGACCAGCGCCCGATCCTGGTGCTCGACCAGGTGACCGATCCGCATAATGTCGGCGCGATCCTGCGGTCGGCCGCGGCCTTCGACGCGCTGTGCATCGTCACGCAGGACCGGCATGCGCCGCCCGAATCGGGCGTGCTGGCCCGCGCCGCGTCGGGCGCGCTGGAAACCGTGCCCTGGGTGCGGGTGGTGAACCTGGCCCGCGCGCTCGAAGAGATTGCCGAAGCCGGTTACTGGCGCATCGGCCTGGACGGCGATTGCGACACCGTGCTGGCCGACGCGATCGGCGAATCGCGCGTCGCGCTGGTGCTAGGCGCCGAGGGCGAAGGGCTGCGCCACAACACCATGGCGCATTGCGACATTATCGCTAAGCTGCCGATCAGCCCGCGCATGGAGAGCCTGAACGTCTCCAATGCGGCAGCGATCGCCCTCTACGCCGCCACCAGCCGGTAAGCGGCCGCCGGGCACCATCTTGCGGCGATGTGGGTAGGGCGCCCTGCCCACATCGTCGCGCAGACGAACGGGGGTTCGCCATGGTCCTATTGTCCCGCGCGGCGGGCGCGCTGGCGGCGCTGCTGATGCTGCCCGGATGCCTGGTGACTCCCGGCAATTTCACCTCCACCCTCGACATCCGCGCCGACCGCAGCTTCGCCTTTGCCTATAAGGGCGAGATATTGGCGTCGGACATGGACAAGGCGCTGGGCGGCCTGAACAGCGATGCGGAGGAGGATCCGCTGGAAGGCGTCGCCCCGCCCGAGGGCGAGGAGGCCGTGCTGCAGAAAGTCGCGCAGAGCCAGAGCAAGACACCCGCCCCGCCCGCCGAACCCCAGTTCGACAAGGCCGGCGGCGACGATGCGCAGATGCAGGCGATGGCGAGCGCGCTCACCAAGGAAAAGGGCTTCCGGTCGGTCCAGTATCTGGGCGATCATAAATTCGCGATCGACTATGCGATCAGCGGAAGGCTGGACCATGCCTTCCTCTTCCCCTTCAACATCGACGCGCAGATCGTCCTGCCCTTCGTCGCGGTGGAAATGCGCGGGGCGGACCGGGTGCGGGTGAAGGCACCGGGCTTTTCCAACGGTTTCGACAAGAGCCAGGGGCCAGCCGGCATGGGCGGCGGATCGGGCGACGCGGCGGCCAAGGCGCTCAACGGTACGTTCACGCTGACCACCGATGCAGAGATCGTCAGCCAGAATCAGGAAGATGGCGCCACCACCGTGCCGGAGGGCAAGCGCATCACATGGACCATAACGCCGCTGACCGGCGATGCGCCGGCCGCGACGTTGCGGGTCAGGCCCTGAAAAACGGGGCCGTAGGAAGAAATCAGTCTTCCGGCGCGATGGTGACGCGCAGGCCGTCAAGCGCATCGCTCAGCACGACCTGACAGGACAGGCGGCTGGTCTCGTTGCGATGATCGCTGCTGTCGAGCAGGTCATTCTCGTCCTCGCTCATCGCCGGCAGGGCGTCGGCAAAGGCCGGGTCGACATAGACATGGCAGGTCGCGCAGGAGCAGCAGCCGCCGCACAGCGCGAGCAGCTCGTCAAAGCCATGGTCGCGAATGACTTCCATCACCGAGAGACCCTTGTCCCCCTCAACAGTCTGTTCGGCACCATCACGGTTGACCACGATCAGCTTCGGCATCTACCCATTCCTTTTGGACTTATCCCCGCCGCTCTGACCGACAGCGACGGCGAAATCAAGGGCTGGACAGGCGGACATGGTAAGCACGGCGGAAGAATTGCGCGTCAGCCTGGACTTCATCGCTGCGGCGGAGCCGGCATTCGGCGCGGCGATCGCCAGCGTCGGCTATCCGGTGCCGCGCGTGCGCGAGCCGGGCTATGAGACGCTGCTGCGCACCATCGTCGGCCAGCAGGTCAGCGTCGCCTCCGCCGCGGCGGTCTGGCGCAAGCTTGAGGCGGAGCTGGGCGTGGGCTGCACAGCCGAAGCGCTGCTGGCGCGCGATTTCGATGCGTTGCGCGCCTGTGGCCTGTCGCGGCAGAAGCAGGGCTATGCCCGCAGCCTGGCCGAACTGGTCGTGGACGGCACATTGGACCTCCACGCCCTGCCCGCCGACGATGAAGTCGCGATCGCGCAACTGGTGCAGATCAAGGGGATCGGCCGCTGGTCGGCGGAAATCTATCTGCTGTTCGCCGAAGGCCGCCCCGACATCTGGCCGGCCGGCGACCTGGCGGTGCAGATCGCGGTCGGGCGGATATTGGGCTTGGGCGAGCGGCCGAGCGAGAAGCTGACCCGCGACCTTGCCGAAGCCTGGCGGCCGCATCGCGGCGCCGCCGCGATCATGGCCTGGCACCATTATAATAGCGGGCAGGACATGCTGCAGAGCTGAGACGCGGCGGGGCACAGCCCCCGCCCGCCTGCCCGCGCTTCAGCCCAGCAGGGCGATGTTGAAGACGATGCCCAGCACCGCCGCCAGCGCCAGCGCCAGCAGACACAGCGCAATCACCAGCGTCACCGAGATCGGGAAGCGGCTGTCGGAGTGAATCAGCCCATCCTCCGTCATGATCTTGCGCCGATCCCGCAATTCGGTCGCGAACTGGACATGGCGCACGATCCCGCCGGCCAGCAGCACGATGCCGAACACCAGCAGCGCCACGCCGAAATTGCGCGGCGCGTTGACATTCTGGATGCTGCCCGCGTCCTGCATCTTCTGGAATGCCTGGTTGATGGTAAAGCCAAAGCCGATCAGCGACAGCGCCGTACGCATTTCCGACATCAGGGTCCGGTCCGCGCTCATCCGGGTGCGCTGGAACGACATGCCGGTCCGGCGCATCGACATTTCGGTGCGATGCCCGGACAGGTCGGTGCGATATTCGGAAAGGTCGGTGCGATGTTCCGACAGGCCCGTGCGATGGCGCGACAGGCCGGTTCGGAAATGCGAATAGGCGGTCGATGCCCCTTCGGGATCGCTCGCATCGACCGGCGGAATGGGCGGCACGGGCTCGCCCACATTGCGGGCCGGGCGGATGGGCACGCCCCTGGGTTCCTGCGTTTCGGCCATATGCCCCCTCCTGTCAGTTCGGCTTGATCGGCGGCGGGAAATTGGCGAGCACGGCGGTCACCGCCTTGTCGATTGTCGCCTGGTCGGGGCTCTTGCGGCTGACCTCCTGCGTGGCCGTGCCATGCCAGACCGGCTGTTTCGTCCCGGTGTCATAGATATCGACCGTCAGCGTGCCGTCGGTCACGTTGCGCACATCGACATTGCGATAGCCGCCCCAGCCGGCCCACCCGCCCCAGGGACGATAATAAGTGGCATAGGGACCGAAATCGGTCACCTCGACCCGGTCGCGCGCGCCCAGGGTAAAGCCGATGGCAAATTCGCCGGGTTCAGCCTGGCTATAGCCGCGCGCCGCGAGGGCGGTGTCGATCGACGCCTTCACCCGCTGGAACAGCAATGGGTTCATGCCCTGCGGCACATTGATCGACGCCCAGCTATAGCTGCGATAGCTGGCGAAATTGGCCGCGGGATCGGCATCATAATTGACCCGTGGCGTGGTGGCACAGCCTGCCAGCGCCAGCAGCAGACCCGTGACGAATATGCGCCTGATCATATCGCGACCTCCCTTTGAATATCCCTGGGCATAGCCAAGCGGACGCCGGGCCAGCCATCGGGATTCTCCCCTAGGGAGCGCCCCGGATATCCCTATCCCGTGGCGTGAAGCGGCGCCCGAAAGCCGCGGTCGGACCAAAGCGGGACGATCGCCCGACCCCCGGAAAATCCGCTATGGCGCGATGCCCGCGAATGCGCGATCATCCCTTATTCCAGCGGTCGGACGGGTGAGTCGCGGCGTCAATCGCGAAACTGTTCCTGCCGATCGCAGCCCAGCAGAGGGAGCTGTGTGCGATGGTAAGAGACTGGCCTGCAATGGTCGCAGCGGGCGCCGGCATTTGTGTGGCACTGGCCACGGCAAGCAGCATGGGCACGCCGCAGGATGCAACCCCCACCGTCAGGCTGGCGCCACCGGCCCTGCCCTGGCTTGACGATCTGACCGCGGACAAGCCGGCGGTGCGCGCCGGACAGCAACTCGCCAGCAACCGCTAGCGCGGCCATCATCCGAGCTGGACGGGCCTGCGTTGAACGGGCTGACGGATTCACGCTCAATCGGTCCAACTGAACCGGCCCAACTGAACCGGGAAACATTCGGCCGGGGCAGCACCAACGCCTGAACGGCTCGGCGGCAAGACCCTGCCCCGGCGGCGGGATGCCAGCCTTCCTCATGATCGGGAGCATCAATGGATTTCCTACGCCTGTTCCAGTCGCTGGAAGAATTTCTCTATGAGGCGATGAGCTGGCTGGTCTTCTATCCCCGCACCCTATGGCGGACCATCCGCCACCCGATCCAGATGCTGCGCTATTCCGACAAGGAACTGGAGGATGCGCCGGACCAGCAATTCACCGACATGCTGAGCCCGCCCCTGTTCCTGATGCTGACCATATTGCTGTCGCACCTGATCGAGGTGGCGTCGCACCAGAAGATGCCGGAGGTCGCGACCACCGGCATCGGCAAGGAAATCACCGCGTCGGAGATGAACCTGCTGGTGCTGCGCGCCTTCCTCTTCGCCATCTATCCGCTGATGTTCGCGGTGCGGCGGCTGAAGGCGCAGCGCATGGCGCTCAATCGCGACACGCTGCGCCGCCCCTTCTACGCCCAATGCTATATTGCCGGGCCGGCCGCGCTGGTGCTGGGCATCGCGTCGATCCTGGCGCGCCTCGGCGACGTCGCCTGGGCGATCGCCGCACTGGTCATCATGCTGGTGACGATCAGCTGGTATCTGCGGATCGAGACGATCTGGCTGCGCAGCCGCACCCGGAAATCGACCGGCAAGGCGTTCCGATCGGCGTTGGGCACCTGGCTGCTCGCCTCGCTGATCAACAGCGGGGCGAGCTTCCTGATCCTGGGCGGCTGACCCGGCTATTTGCCGTCCGGCGTCATCGCCAACACGTCGACGAAGCGACGCTGCGCATCGAAGCGGCAACGGAAGCGCTTGATCCCCTCGCTGCCCTTGTCGACCGTGCCGTCGATGAAGAAGCCACCGGGCGCCTTGGCGATCGCGCCGGTCTTCACATAGGCCGGGCGAGTGCCATATTGGCCGGACACTTCCCCCCGGCAATAAGCGGGCATGTTGCCCGACGTCAGCGCCGGGCCGGTCGCCGCCGGCATCACCTGCGCCGCGGTCGCCGCCAGCGCCTGCACGCTGACGGTCAGCGTATAATTGGCGACTTCGTTGCGGCGGGCGGCATTGCGCATCAGATAGACGCGGATGCGATAATCGCCATTGGCGGGCAGGCGGCCGGCAAAGCTGTTGCCGGCGGACGAACCGACGAACATGGCGCTATCCCCGGCACCGGGCGCGATCACGTTGAAATAGCTGGAGGCGTTGCTGGTCTGAAGCCGGACATTCATGGTCTGGCCGGCCCGCGCGCCGACCAGATAATCGACCATGTCATAGCCCTTGAGCGACGCCTTGATGACCTTGGAGGCGGTCCCCCTGGCGAATTGCACCCGCTCGCTGCGCACCGGGGCCTGGGCGATGGCCGGCATGGCCAGTGCCGACAGCGCGACGGTCGCAATCATGGCATTCCTCATGATGCATCCTTTCGATCAGTAGGGGTCCATCGACATCACATTGCCATTGCCCGTAACGCTACAACGCGAGCGATAATGGCCGGACGCGACGATGATCTCGTAGCGATCCCCACCTTGGGGATAGACGCTGACCGGCACGGAACTGCCCGCCGGCACATTCTGGAACTCGTCGCCGCGCCGGGCACAGGCCCGCTGCGCCGCCGCCGGCGCGCCCCGCACGATCTGGCTGTTGGCGGCAAGGCGATTGCTCCGCTCCGCATTGCCCGCCGAAAAGCCCGAATGATAGGCTTCGCTGTCGTTGCGATCATAGTCACCGCCATAAAGGCCGTCATGATAGCCGCGCTCATATTCGCTGTCATGCTGGGCCGAACTGTCGCCATGGCTCTTCTTGTGGCTGGCAAGCGCCGCGATCAGGCCGATCGCCGCAACGCCGGCTACGGCCGCGGCGGCCGTGTTGCCACCGCCATGGCCGCAATCACCGTCTGACGCGCTGTCGATCGCGTCATAGCGACCATTATAGGTGACGACCCGGATGCACTGGTCCTTCGCGCTGTTCCACCAATAGTTGGTGAGGCCATTCTGCTTGGCGACACGATAGCCGCGCGACTGGAGCGCATTTTCCCCCGAAGAGCCTCGCGCACCGACCAGATCATCGACATCGCGCGGCGCCGCCGCATGGGCCGGTGAGATCGGAAGGGCAGCCGCCAGCAAGGCGGTCACCGACAAGAATGTCGAAAAACGCGTCATCCTCTTTTCCCCTGTTCCTGCGACGCCGGAAAGCGGAGTCGCAGACGGCCGCATGCTACAGCAACGCTGGCGCCGCGCATTCGGCAAAGCCGTGGATAGAGCTCAGGGAAAATACCGAGAAATAAAGTCCGGGAGCGATGCAAGCATCGCTCCCGGACGGCCATGGTGCCCACCGCGAAAGGGGTTAAGCGGCGGCACGGACCCGCGCGCCGATTGGGGCGACGCGCTTATGGCAGAATTCAGACGACCAGCTTGGCCGCGTAGATCAGGCTGCCCCGGCCCAACTGGGCCATGACCTGCGACCGGACGCTGTCGCCGACCGCGAAACAGCCCTGGCTGCGCCCCAGCTTGCCGCGCGCACCGGCCAGCGTGGGTTCGGCATACCAGGCACCATGCAGCACGATCGCCCGGCTCATCGCATTGTCGTTGGTCGGATCGAGCCCCTGCAAGCGCTGCGACGGGCCATGTTTCCCGACATAGGGATCAGCCGTCAGGAATGCGCCCGAACAGGAGGCGTTGGAACCGGGCGCATTGGAAAAGCGCTCCAGCCAGCCGCTATGATCCGGGTCCGATCCGCTGCCATGCGCCACCAGATAGGAGGTGGTGGTGCCATCCAGCAGGTTGACGATGTGCAGCCGCGGCTCCGACGAGGGCGCGGCAAAATCGACCAGCGCCATGCGGTGCCGGTTGACGATCTGCGGATGCCGTTCCAGCGCCGCGCGGGCCTGCGCGAACAGCGCGGGCTTCACCAGCGCCGGCGGGGTGGGCGTGGCAAGCGGCGCGATCGGCTGGGCCGGCACCATGGGTTTCAGCGCGCGCATCGGCCCCGGCGCGGAGGCACGCGCGGTGCCAACAGCGCCCGCGACCAGAACGGAAGCGGAAAGGAGAAAACGGCGACGATCGGGGTTCATGGATGGTGCGACTAGGGTGCAGGCCCCGCCAAGGTCTTTGCCGAAATCGGGCGCCGCGCACAAAGTCTTGCGCACATCCGTCCGGCCCGGCATTTTTGTCGGGCGGGGCACGTCGAAGCGGGAGAAGCGGGACATGGCCGGAACGCGGCTATCGAACGGCATCTATCGGGAAGCGGTCGCCACCATCGTGCGGCGCATCCAGAAGGCCCATGGCCTGTCCGACAGCCAGCTGGCGGAACGGATCGGCTGTTCGGCCGGCACGGTCAAGAATGCCCGCAACGAGGCGAGCAACCTGGACGCCGTGACCCTTGCCAATATCGAGCAGGTCTTCGGCCCCGGCGCGATCGACCCCTATCTGGCGCTGGCCGATGTTCGCGCCGTGCCGCTGACCCCGCCAGTGCCGGTCGAGCGACTGCACCCGACGCTGGCGATCGTCGAGGCGTTGCACCGGATCATCGAGAAGCAGATGCCCGACAGCGAAGGCGGCACCCGCATCACATCCCACGAACTGCTGACGATCCTGAGCGAATTGCGCGAGGCGCGCTGCGTGTTCGACGCCCTCATCATGATCGCCGATCCCGCGATCGACAGCGGCGAGATCAGCTTCCGCGACAAGGGGCGCAAGCGGTTGGCCGTGGTTCACAGCCAGGGCGGCACCATCACCCGCGCCGACATCATGCACAGCGAGGACGATGCCGGCTGAACCGCCATCGTCCCGCGCCGATCAGCCCGCCGGCTTGGCAATCTCCGCCGCGTAGATTTGCGGCGCGCCGTCCATGTTGGAGCGGAAGATCATCCATTTGCCGTCGGGCGTGAAGGTGATGTTGGGCTCCAGCCGATAGTCATGCTTGCGCATGTCGACGATCTTCTCGACGCCGAAAGTGCCAGGCGCGATCAGGTCTGCGGCATTGTCGGCATGGATGCCGGCGACGTCGGGAATGGCCTGGGGCGTGAAGAGATAGAGATATTTGCCGTCGGGGGCATGGGCGACCATTTCGCTGTCGCCGCCGTCGCCGGAGAAATGCTTCAGGTCAGGCGCCTGATTATAATGGACCGACCATTGGTTGCGGTCGACCTTGAACCACTGCCGATGCCCGGTCGCCAGCTCATAGCCGGCGAGCCAGAACACCTCGCCACGCGGCGTCTGGAGATCATACCAGATCCACTTGCCGTCGGGCGAGAAGAACTCATGGCCGGCAATTTCCATGTTCATGGTCCGCTTGTGGACCAGTTGCTGGCCGCTGCCGTCGGTGCGGATCGTCCAGATCCGGTCGACCTTGTGCCAGGGTCCTTCATGGCAATACATGATGAGGCCGGGGTCGGTCGGCGAGAACTGGATATGGTTGAGCCAGTCGGTCGAGGCGACCACCACCTTGCGCTCCCCGGTGCGGATGTCGATGGTGAATATCTCCATCGGGATGCGCGCCTCCAGCCGTTCATTGAGGCGCACTTCCTTCGCCTCGGCAAAGCTGAGCGGCTTTCCGTCCGGGCCGTTGGCGGCATAATTGGCCTGGCCGAACTGCTGCTTGATCTCCGGCGCGGCGCGCTTCTGGGTGCCGTCGGGCTGGAGCGGCTTGTCGCTCGCCGCCCACTGGCCGAGCAGCAGCGTCTCGTCCGCATTGATCGAGCCGATCGAACCGCGATCGACGGTCGCGATCTTGCGCACCTTGCCGCTGTCGATGTCGGCGGCATAGAGCGTCGTCGCGCCGGCGCCGTCGTCGCGCTTGTGGCTGGCATAATAGGCGGTGCGCGTCTTGCGCCCGGTGAAGAGCAGTTGGATATCCTTGCCCTTGACCAGCGGCCTTATGCTCCAGTCGGCCAGCGTCAGCACCGAAATGCCGTCGGGGGTGGAGATCACCATCTTGTCGCCCTGCGGCGTGTAGCTGTTCTGGTGGAAATAGAGGCTGGCGCTGCCCGGCGTGTCGGTCAGCCGCAGCACGCGGTGGCCGGTGGTCTGGTCGACCCATTCGGCCACGGGCTTGGCCAGCGCCGGGGTCGCCGCGCTTACGGTCAGCGCCGCCATCAGGCCCATCATCATCGTCTTCATCTTAAGGCCCTTCATCACTTGGCAGCATCGGCGAGCGCGTCGGGAATGAGCGCCAGATTCTCAATCGCGGCAAGGCCCCATTGCGACGCCGCATTGGTGGAGACGTCCGGCCATTCGACGATCGGGCGGACATAGGCCGGCCCCTTCAGCGCCACGCGCGGGTCGCCGGTCGACAGGCCGAGGCCCGCTTCGCCGCCCAGAAACTCCTTCCAGGCCCGGACCGCCAGTTCCCTGTCGCCGGTTTCGCGCGCGACATAGGCGGTCAGGCGCGAATGACCTTCCTTGAGGTTGCGGCGGCCGAAGGGCTGGTCGAACTTCGCCTTCCACTCCTGTGGCGAGGCATTGAACCAGCGGCAATAATCGAGCCAGGCGGTGCGATAGCGGGGCACGTCGAGCAGCTCCAGAAGCTCGGCATTCACCTCCAGCGCGCCGAACACGGCGTTGAGGTGGGAGATGGACATCTTGTCGCCCGCCCCCATGAAGCGCCCGGTCTTGAGATCATAGGGGGCGCTGCCCGCCAGCCAGCCATATTTCAGGCGACCGATGCTATCCATGCCGTTCAGCAGTCGCTCGCGCCACTTCTTGTCACCGGTCCGCTCCCATTCGGTGAGCCAGGCCGAGGCAACCGAACACCACATGGTGCCGAAGCTGAGATCAATGACGCCGGCCGGCAGCGGATTGCGCTCCGCGCCCGGCACCTTGCGGCCGATCTCGACATGCTCCAGCGCCAGGTCGGACGTGACCAGATCGCGCATCAGGTCGCCGGCCCGCTCGTCGGCGGTCAGATAATAGAAGATGCGGCGATACATGGCATTGCTGACGCGCGGCTGCTTGCTGCTGTCGCTCCAGTGCTGGACGCCATGGCGGGTGCCCAGCCCCTTGAACCGGCCGAGATGATAGACGTCGACCTCGCCGGTATGGCGGGTCAGCGCCTCGGCAAAGCGGAAGGCGGCGGCATTGCCGGTACGCAGCACGCTGGTCCAGAACCACAGGTCGGGCGACAGCTCGCTATTGTCCCAGGCGAAGCCGCCAATGTCGTAGCGCCAGACATGCCGGTCGAAATCATAGGTGTGCATGATGTCGCCATGGTTCCAGAAACCATACCAGCGGCGGCGATCGACCTCACCAACATAGAAGTCGACGAGGTTGCTGTTCTGGTCCTCGATCCGCGCCTTCATCGGCGTCGAGCGGTCCGGCAGGCTCCAGATGCCGAACACGCCGGCTTCATGGATGCGGTCGGGCGTCACCATCAGCTGCGGCGGCACGGCGTTCGCCTGTGCCATGGCGGCCAGCGTATCGGCCGACGGGGTGGCGGCGCAGGCCCAGAGCGTCAGTTCGCTGGTGCGGGCAACGCCGGTCGCGGCATCCCAGCCGGGCTCATAATCCTCATAGGTGATGTCGAGCCCTTCATTCTGGGCGTCATAACCCTCCATCCCCAGGACACCGCGATAGGAACGCATGTCCATCGGCTTGGCATCGGGCGACCAGAGCCAGGCGGTCAGCGTCGCCATGTCGCTTTCGGCGTCCCGAATGCTGATCTGGGACGGATGGCGCTGCCAGAAATAGCGGGTGGCGATCGCCGCGCCGCCCTGAGGCGAGCCGATATAGCCCAGGCCCTGCGACCGGCTGCCAGCGACGGAATCGACCCAGGCATGGCCATCCTGCGTCCGCTTGGCGATGGCGAAACCGTCGGCCGACAATTGGGTCAGGTCGAAATCGCCCCAGGTCGGGATGCGATCGAGCAGCTTGGCGACGCCGGGCGCCATCGCGTCCATCGGCACCGCCTTGCCGGCGATCTGCGCGGCGCGCACCACCTTGCCCGGATCGCGGCGCAGGCCGGTAAGCGGCCGCACCGCTTCGCTGAACAGGCCATCGTCGGCGGTGGCGAGGCGGACATGGCGGTCATGTGGGGCGCCCGCCATCGGCACGGCCGCGGTGAGGCCGATGCCGCTGATGAAGTCCTTCGCCGGATCGCCATCGAAGATGAAGCTGTGGACGATGCGCAGATGGTCGCCGCCGGCATGGGCATAGAGGCGCAGGGTGAAGGGCAATATCTGCCGCCCCTGCCCTTCATGTATGCCCGTCAGCTTGACGACGGCGCGGACCGGCCCCTTCTGCTCGACGGTGGCACTGGTGATGCGGCCGGTGAAGGGCGTGCGGGTGCCACCTTCGGGCACGCTGTCCACGCTGGCGACCAGGGTCAGGGGACCAACGACGGTGCGATTGCCCTGCTGCGCCGACTGGATGATCGCATTGCCCGAGCGGCCGATGCTCCAGCGCAGCGCCCCGACCTGAATCTCGATCCGGTCGGCGAGTTCGCGCACCAGTATCGGCGCCTGTGGCGCGGCCGGCTTGCCCGGCACCACGCGCAGCGCGCCGGGCTGGCCAGTGCCGGCGGGCAGGGCATGGGCGGTCCATTTGATCGACCCGTCGGGCCAGGTGGCCAGCGTCCAGTGCTGCGAGGGCAGAGCGGTGCCATCGGCGCCCTGCACCGACAGCGGCTTGCCCGCGCGCAGCACGCCGCGCGGCCATGGCACGCCGAAGGTCTGGCCAAGCGAGAGCGGCGGGGCGGCATCGTCGATCCAGCGGACCGGGGTTTCCGGCATGGCACCACCACGCGCACTGGTCGCCGCCTGCGCCGCGCCCGGCAGCAGCGCGATCGCGCTCGCCATCAATCCCGCCTTCAGGCTGTCGCGCCGGCTGATCCCCGCCCTGATATCCACTTTGCTCTCCCTTTTATGTTGTTCAGATCTTGGTGATGGTGAAGTTGCGGACCTGGAGATGGCTCTGCGTCGTGCGCAGGCCGAAATGGCCGCTGCGATAGGGATCGGGATCGTCGAGCGTGAACAGGGTCGCCCCGTCCCGCTCCACCGCGACATGAGATCCGTTGGCGATCAGGCCGATCGAAAACCACTGATTGGGCACCAGCATCGCCGCCTTGTCGGTGCGGTCATGTTCCGGCAGCAGCGGGCGATGGCCCGGCTCACCCACATAGCGGCGCATCCGCGTGGTGCTGTTCCGGTTGCCGCCAATGCCGACATAATAGGTGCGAAGGCTGTCATAATCCTCGAACGTGCCGCTGCGGGTGCGGCCGAGCGCCGATCCGCCGGGCGCCGCCGGGTCGCGTGCCATCCAGAAGGCGTTGACGTCGCTCACCTCGTCATAGGGGCCGCCGTCCGACACGGCGCGCACGCCGTAGCGGATCGCGACCGGGCCGCTTAGTTGCTTGCGGAACCAGAGCGTCAGCCCCCTGGGCGCGACGATGTCGAGCAGCCCGTCCTGCGCGGTCACGCGCGCGTCGCCCACCGCCTCGAGCTGCCATTGCTTGAGGCCATGACGGAAATCGTCGCGCCAGAGCGGCTCCCGCGCCGCAGCGTTCAAGGGGCCGGCGATCGGCGCGAGGGCCAGCGATGCAAGAAGGGTGCGGCGAGAGAACATGGCGACCTGTCCCGCTTGATCTTGAAAACATGATGCTGCGGGTCGGGCATGTCCCGACCCGCAGCCTGTCTCATGACCTGGGGGAGGCCAGGCCATGAGCGCCAATCAGAGCTTGAAGCGGATACCGCCATAGACGCGGCGGCCGACCGTCTCGATGATGGTGCGGCGTTCGACGCTGTTGGCATTTTCCTTGCGCGTCGCGTCGAGCAGGTTGACGCCTTCCAGGAACATCGAGATGCCCGGCATCAGCGTGACGTTGAGCGACGCGTCGAGCTGGCCATAGGCTTCGCCGAACTCGGGATTGTTGCCGCGGCCCTGCGCCGTGATCAGATATTTGGACCGCCAGTTATAGGCGCCCCGCAGGCTGACGACGTCGTCTTCATAATAGGCCGAGATATTGTAGGCATGGCGCGACAGGCCCTGGAAGGGCAGGGAATCGCCGGTGAAATAATCCTTCCCTTCATAGCCGCTATCCTTGGAATAGGTATAGTTGGCGACCACGCCCATCTGCTTGAGCACCGGCACGTCGATGAAGTCGAACGCGATCTGCGCGCCGGCTTCCACGCCGTTGATCGTCACCTTCTGCGTGCCGTTGGTGGGCACGGTGATGGTGTAGGTCACGCCGCTGGCATCGGTATAGGGCTCGGTCGTGTTCTGGATGAACGAGCTGATTTCCTTGCGGAAATAGGTGACCGACGCGAAGCTGGTGCGGTTGATATAATATTCCAGGCCCGCATCATATTGGCGGGCGCGGAACGGCTGCAGATCCGGATTGCCGCGCGAACCCGACAGGCCGACCACGTCGATGGTGAAGCGCGGGGCCAGCTGCTGCGGCAGCGGACGGGCCATCACTTCGGTCGCGGTCGCACGCGCCATCAGCTTGTTGGGGATGAGTTCCGCCTTCATGTTGATCGAGGGCAGGAATTCGGTGCTGTTGCTGTCATAGGATACGGGCGAGATCACGCCGCCGGTGCTGAGATAGCCCGAAGTGTTGACCTTGGTATTGACAACGCGGGCGCCGATCACGCCGCTGACGGGCACGGCCCCGACGTCGAAGGCGAAGCTGGCCTGGCCATAGCCGGCCAGGTTGCGTTCGCCGACCTTCCAGGTGTCGGTATAGACCTGGCAGGTGCCGTCGGCATTGGCCGGGCAGCCGCCTTCCGCGAACGGATCGGGAATGCCGACTGCATCGGCCACGCCCTGGGTCATGTTGAGCCAGCCGCTATAATCGCCGGTGAAGCCCAGATTGCCGGTATGGAAGAAGGGCGATGTGCCGAGCGCCGCATTGCCGCTGACGATGCTGTCGATCTGTGCCTGCACCGCCGGATCGCTGAAGCCATTGAGCGTCGTTGTGCGGGTGTAGAAGCGGCTCTTGACCGTCAGGTCGCGATACTGGCCACCAATCTTGAACGAGGTGAACAGGCCGCCGTCGGTCTTGTACTCGGCGTCCAGCTTGGCCATCTTCTCGGTCTGGTCGTCATAGCGCGGACGACGCAGCACAGTCAGCTGGTTGATGCCGGCCGTGGTGGTCGGATCATTGGGCAGGATGATCTGCGGCGCATTCTGGCCGTTGCTATAGTCGACGATCAGGCTGGACATGCCGGTGACGGCCGCGGTCGCATTGATCTCGTTATTATAGGCCTTGGCCTTGGACAGCGAGATTTTCGGCGTCAGCGTCAGGTTGCCGGTCGTCCAGTCGGCGCCCAGCGCGACATTATAGGTGGTGCGCTTGATGTCGCCCAGAATGTTGCGATAGGACACGCCCAGCTGGCTGGTCTGCGCCTTGGACGTATTGTTGGTCATCACCAGATATTCGACCGTATTGTCCGGGCCGATGATGGTGTTTTCCGTGTCGACGATGCCGCCGCTGGTGCCGGTCTGCAGATATTGCGATGTCACCGACTGGATCGACTTGGTCCAGTTGCTTTCGACATAGGCCTTGAAATCGTCGCTCGGGCGCCATTCCAGGATGCCGTTCAGCGCATAGCGGCGGGTTTCCAGGCGGTTGATGACATAGCGCGGAATGTCAGGGAAGAAATCGCCGGCGCCGTCATTATTGAGGTCATAGACGGCGCCATTTGCGTCCTTGAGCTGGACCCAGCCGGTGGTGCGCGCCTGATGGCTTTCGACATTGCGGTTCTCGAACGTGCCCGACACCAACACGCCGATCGTGCCATTGGCGAAGGTGTCGCTGCCGATCAGCGCCAGGCGCGGGTCCATATGGTCGCCGATATCGGCATAGATGGCCTGGGCGGAACCGGCCAGATAGGGCTTGCCGCCATTGTCGAACGGCCGGCGCGTGATGACGCGCACGGTGCCGCCGACGCCGCCTTCGGTCATGTCGGCGGTCGCCGACTTCACCACTTCCAGGCGGTTGACGAATTCGGAGGGCAGATCGCGGAAATCGACATCGCGGCCGCCGCCCACGGTGGTGGACAGGGCGGTGACGCCGTTGATCTCGACGCGGTTCAGTGACGGATCGGCGCCACGGATGGTGATGCCGGAGCCTTCGCCGTCGGAACGAGTCAGCTGGACGCCGGTCACGCGCTGCAGCGCTTCACCGACATTCTTGTCCGGGAACTTGCCGATATCCTCGGCCGAAATCGCGTCCAGAACCTGGGCGGCATTGCGCTTGGCGTTGAGCGCACCCTGAAGGCTGGAACGGATACCGGTGACGACGATATCCTCGCTGCTCGCTTCGGGCGCCTGCTGAGGCTGTTCGGACTGCTGCTGGTCTTGTGCCGCGGCCGGCATGGCGCCCAGCAGGACGGCGGCGACGGCCGACGTCGACAACAAGGCGCGATAATTGGAAAACCTCACTTAAACATCCTCCCTATGCGTGCCCCCCCGTTTGGGCACGGGTTTGAGGTCGATCGCGACCAGACCCCGCCGCGACAACCCTTTGATATCCCATATATTGGGTCTTTATATCTATATATGGACACGTAGAGATGGCGCTCTATTTGCGACGAAGCGAGCTAAACCATCGACAAGTCGTTGACATAACGGACCATGGTTCCATTATGTGGATCATTAGACGTTTTCAGATGCTTCACCGCGAATCCGGACGCGCCAGTGCGTTAAGCCGCCCGGCGGATCGAGCGCCAACGCGTTCCAGATTGTGGAATGGGTGCGCCGCTCAGGCGACAGGTCGCGCCAGCAGGGCGTGCAACCGCTGTTCGACTCCGATGTCCGCCCGATCTTCGACTAGCCAGCATTCACCCGCCATCCAGGGCTGGCCGTCGATCAGCCCGCTCCCCTGCAACGGGATGAACCAGAACGGCCCCTGATCCTGCCGAACCCGTTCGCCAGCCTCACGCACCAGATTTTCGAGCGTGAAGGGGGCGCCGGTTTCCTCCACCAGCATTGTGGCGCTATCGCTGGTCACATGCTGCGCCAGCCGGTCATAGGGCACAGGCTCACTGACGGCCATGCCGGCATCTAGATGCAGTTCGCGGGGGCGCCCATAATCAAACAGGCGATAGGTCACGTCGTTATTCTGCTGCACTTCAACGAGGGTAATACCGCCGCCGATGGCGTGAATCGTGCCCGCCGGGATATAGTAGAAATCGCCCGGCTTCACCGGCTTCCAGTCGATCAGCTGCTCAATCGAGCCATCCAGCGCGGCCGCTCTCAACGCATCGGTATCGACCGGTCGGATCAGGCCGATACCCAGCCGGGCGTCCCCTTCGGTTGCCAGCACATACCAGCATTCCGACTTGCCGCCGGCCAGACCCATGGCCTGTGCCTGGACGTCGTCAGGATGGACCTGCACCGACAACTTCTCGCTGGTGAAGAGATATTTAACCAGCAGCGGCTGGGACATCTCGGCGTCCGTCGTGAACCAGATCTCGCCCACGCGACGATCGGCATTCAACCCAAAGCGCGCAGGCAAATCCCTGCGTCCCCAAGGCTTTTCGACGGCGCTCGGAATCAGGCGATAGGACGACATATCCAAAGCCATAGCAGAATGGCAATCGCTGTCATGTCATCATCCGTGCCAAGCCGATATTGTCTTGCGTCATCTAGTAATTCCCGACCGGGCGCATGTATCAGCCCGCCAGCCCCTTGATATCGGCAGTCAGATCCAGCACCTGCGCCGCCTCGAAACTGGCGACCGGATAGGCGCAATAATCGGCGGCATAATAGGCGCTGGGGCGGTGGTTGCCCGATGCACCCAGACCGCCGAACGGCATCGCCCCGCTGGCACCGGTGGTCGGCCGGTTGCGGTTGACGACGCCCGCGCGGCTTTCCAGCAGGAACCGGTCCCACAGCGCATCATCGGCGGACACCAACCCAGCCGCCAGGCCATAGCGGGTCGCGTTGGCGGCGGCGATCGCGGCGTCGAAATCGGCGACGCGGGTCACCTGCAACAGCGGCGCGAAAATCTCCTCGTCGGGGGCGCTCACCCCGGTCATGTCGATGATGCCCGGCGTCAGGAAGGCCGCGCCGAGGTCTGCCGGCTGCTCCAGCGGCAACAATTCGCCCCCGCCCAGCGCCAGCAGCGCGGCATGGCGCGCCCTGGCATGAGCTGCCGCCTCAGCCGAGATCAGCGCGCCCATATAAGGCTCAGGCTGGCTGTCCCAGGCACCGATCGTCAGCCGCCGGGCGAGCGCCACCGTCGCGTCGAGGATCGCGTCGCCCGCCGCGCCCTGCGGCACGATCAGCCGGCGCGCGCAGGAACAGCGCTGGCCCGCGGTGATGAAGGCCGACTGGACGATGATCGAGGCGACCGCCTGCGCATCGCCGTCCCAGGCGACCAGCGGATTATTGCCGCCCAGTTCCAGCGCCAGGATCACGCCCGGCCGATCGGCCATCACGCGGGAGAAATGTGCGCCCGCCGCCGCCGATCCGGTGAACAGCAGACCGTCGATATCCTGCGCGATCAGCGCGGCGCCAGTGTCCCGCCCCCCCTGCAACAGGGTGAAGACGCCATCGGGCAGGCCGGCGTCGCGAAACGCCTGCGCCATCAGTTCGCCCACCAGCGGGGTCAGTTCCGATGGCTTGAAGATGACCACGTCGCCCGCCAGCAAGGCCGGCACGATATGGCCGTTGGGCAGATGGCCGGGGAAATTATAGGGGCCGAGCACCGCCATCACGCCATGCGGCTTGTGGCGCAGCACCGCCCGGCCGAACGGGGTCGCCTGCTCGCGCGATCCGGCGCGTTCGGCCTGCGCCGCGATCGAGATGTCGACCTTGCCGATCATCGAGGCGATTTCGGTCTTCGCCTCCCATAGCGGCTTGCCGGTCTCGCGCGCGATCGCCTTGGCAAAGGCGTCGCTGCGGTCCGACAGCAGCGCCTTGTAGCGCCGCACATGATCCTCGCGCGCGGATTGCGGCAGCGCAGCCCAGGCCGGAAAGGCAGCGCGGGCGCGGGCGACGGCCGCCGCGCAGGTCGCGGCATCGGCCGCCTCCCCTTCCCACAGGAGCGTGTCGCTGGCCGGGTCGATCGAACGGAAAATCATATGGCCTCCAGAAAGCGGGACAAGGATAGCGCACCCTTTTCCAGCCTCCTAGCGCCTAGCGGGCGCGGCGGGATAATGAATCTCGCCGCGCCCTTCATGCCGATCCGGAATAAGCGGTGCCTATTCCAGATAGGTGGTACGCAGCGCCGCAATGTCCACCGGCGTCAGGCCGATTTCCTGAGCCAGATAGGCGTCCACCGACCCCCAGCGCTTGTCGATCTCGGCAAAGGCATAGGTCAGGAAGGGCGTGCCGTCGGGCAGCACCAGCGGATTGGCCTTGGCCATCGCTCCGCCCTTCTGCATCTGTGCGAACATGCCGGCGATCGGGCTGCTCTGCGCGACGGCATCGCTCATCGGCGGCACTTCATATTGCGGGCGGCGCGACGGCGTCGAGAGCACATAGTCGCGATAGATGACATCGCGCGGCACGCCGAGCGCCGACAGGATCATCGCGCTGACAAAGCCGGTGCGGTCCTGCCCGGCCGAGCAATTGTACAGCAGCGGCCCGTCCTTCGACAGCAGGCGGGCAAAGACGATACGCAGTTGCGGCTTCAGCTGGGTCGCCATATTGCCATAGGTGCCGGCATAGGCCGCGGCCTGCTTGGCCATGTCCATATTCTTGGGGTCGAACTTCATGCCCTGCATCATCGCAGCCATCGAATAGCCAACAGCATTATAGGGGATGCCGTCTAGCTTGGTCGGCGCGAACAGCCGTTCCTCGTCCGAGCGCAGGTCGACCAGATTGGCGACGCCCAGCGCCTTCACCTGCGCCACGTCGGCCGGGGTCAGCATCGCCTGGCCACCCGAACGGTAGATCTGGCCCCAACGGACATGCTTGCCACCGGCCGCCGGATAGCCGCCCAGATCGCGGAAGTTGGAGGATTGCTCCATCACCAGCACACGCTCGGCCACGCGCGTCACCGCGCCGCTCTTGCTGTCGCGCAGCAGGAAATAGGGGCGGGTGCCCGGCGCCACCTGCACCTCCTGCACACCGTCCTTGTCCCTGGCCGAAAGCAGCGTGGCGCTGGCAATGGGGGCATCGGGGCGATCGGCCTGCAACAGATCGACCGGATCGGCATCCTGCCAGCGGATAGCCAGCTTGTCGGGGGCCACCCGCTCCACCACCGGATCGGCGATGGTGCCGGCGAAGGCTGCAACGGGCATCGTCAGGGGCAGCGCCGCCAGCGCGGCGCGGATCATCATCTTGCGCATATTCGTCTCTCTCCCTCTATTTTAGAAGCGCACCGTGGCTTCCAGGCCATAGGTGCGCGGTTCGTTGAAAATGCCCAGTTGCAGCGACGAGGAGCCGGTCTGGAAGAATGTGTGCTGTTCGTTGAACAGGTTGCGCGACCAGGCCGAAATCTGGAGCTTGGCGTCGCCCTTGAGCGTGATGTCGGCGAGCGACAGGCGGGCATTCACCAGGAAGGAAGAGTCGGTCAGCGCCGCGTCGCTGGACTGGGAATGATAGCCATCGCCGCCATTGGCATCGACATGGGCGCGCAGCGTCGCCCAGTCGAGCGGCAGGCTATAGTCGATCGCGCCGCTGAAGGCGTTCTTGGGCGTATAGACCACGAACACGGTTTGCAGCGCATTGCCGGCAAAGGGATTGGCCGCCTGTGCCAGATCGCCCTTGGTATAGGCATAGGCCGCCGTCAGCGTCAGCCCCTCGACCGGCATCACCACCAGATCTGCCTCGAAGCCCTTGATCGTGCCATGGCCATCGACATTGACGGTCTCGATCGTGGTGCGGGTCGGACCGCCCGGCACTTCGGACAGCACCGCGTTGAAGTCGATCTGCTGATTCTTGTAGATCGTCTTGTAGGCGGCCAGGTTCAGCCGGACATGATGGTCGAGGAACTCGCCCTTGAAGCCGATTTCGGAGGTTTCGACCTCCTCGGGCTTATAGGCGCGATAGGTGACGGAGCGGGAATTGGCGCCGCCGGCGCGATAGGCGGTCCCCCATTTGCCATAGAGATGGATATTGTCGGTCGCGTCGAACGCCAGCGTGACGGTCGGGTCGATCCGGCTGCTGGAAATGTCGAAGCGGAAATCCTTGTCGACGCCATTGACCTTGAACAGGTCGCCGCTCTTTTTGTCACGGGTATAGCGCGCGCCGCCGGTCAGGTGCAGTGCATCGTCCAGGATCGCCGGGGTCCAGGTCGCCTGGCCATAGAGGGCGAAGCTGTCTGCCTTGGCGTCGCTGGCACGGTCGGGATAGGGCGTGACCTGGCCGGCTTCCAGCGTCGGCAGGCGGGTCGGCGCGTCAGCCGCAGTTGCCCCCCACTGCATGGTATAGGGCGCCCAGGCCCAATCCTCGCCCTTTTCATGATAATAATAGGCGCCGGCGACGAAATCAACGCGCGAGAGCGAGCCCACCAACTGCACTTCCTGGCTGAACTGATTCTGTTCGAGACCCGCCAGGCTGTAGCGCGCGAACTTGGCATAGGGCGCAAAGGCGCCCTGATGCGCGCCGCCATTGTCATATTGGCTCTGGCTCAGTTCGCGATAGGAAGTGATGGAGCGCAGGTTGATGCCATCGGCGACCTGCCAGTCCATGTGCAGCGCATGGCCATGGGTCTTGCCGATGCTCTTCTGGATCGGCACGCCGATATCGGCGGTCCTGGCGCGATCGGGCTGGACCTCGACCATGTCCGCGACCGGCAGACGATCCGACTTGCCCAGCATCTGGAAATAATAGGGCGTGCTGGCGTCATAGGAGGTGTCGAAATCATATTGGGCGGAGAAGCGGCTGCTCGGTTCCCACAGGATCGCGCCGTGCATGCCGCGCTGGTCGAGCTGGTTATAATCCTCCTCGCCCGCCATCGGATTGTCGGTGGTGCCGCCGCGCTTGGTGACGAGCGCGTCCAGCTTGACGCTGACATTGGCGAAGCTGGGCAGGTCGAGATGGGTTTCGACCTTGTAGCCGTCATAATTCATGACGCCCATGGTCTGGCTGAGGTGAAACTCGCCGCTCGGCTTCTTGCTGACGATGCTGAGCGCGCCGCCGGTCGAGTTTCGGCCGAACAACGTGCCCTGCGGCCCCTTCAGCACCTCGATCCGTTCGATGTCGAACAAAGCCGTGCCCAGCCCCTGCGAACGGCCGAGATAGACGCCGTCAATATAGATGCCCACGCCCGCGTCGCGGCTGGGCTGGTTGGCGTCGAACGGCACGATGCCGCGAATACCGACGGTCAGCGCCGAATTGCGCGACGCAAAGGGGGCGATGCGCAGCGAGGGCACAGCGCCGTCGCCCAGATCCTTCAGGCTCACCACGCTGCGCGCCTTGAGATCATCGCTGCCCAGCACCGAAATGGCGATCGGCGTCTTCTGCAAATTGGTCTCGGTCTTCTGCGCGGTGACGACAATCGAACCAAGGCCGGCATCTCCTTCGTCAAGCGGTGCTTCCTCCGCATGGGCCTGAGCCACGAAGCCCGCCCCCATCAGCCCCGCCCCCATCAGCATGGTGCCGGCCAGAATGAGTGCGCGACGGCGCAGGACAGACGAACATTTCATGATGCGTATCCCCCGAATGATGTTGAATTCGGAGGGGCAGTTAGAACGTATGTATGCAGCCGCAGTTACATATGTATCTCAGTTTGATGACAGGAACAGCGGCAATATGACAGCGGCGAGACACGGATATCGCCCCGACGCAGCCTTTGCCAGTTCGGGGGGATATGGCATAAAGGACGCTATGGCGACGGCGGCACATTCGGAAAAAACATCGGAAATCGGCGCGATGGCGCGGCTTATCGAGGCCGTCCTCGACCTATGGGAACGTGATGGCGCGAGCGACACATCGGCCCGCGCGATCAGCCGCCTGGCCCAGACCCCCGTATCCGGAATCTATCATCACTTCGGATCACTGGAACAGTTGTTTCTTTCCAGCCACGAACAGGCCCAGTGCGAGTCGGAACGCTGGTGCGCGGCGCGGCTGGCGGAACTGGAGGGGGTCGCGCGCCTGTCGCGTGACGCCTTCGGGCCGTTGCTCGCAGCCCTGATCGACCAATGGTGCGAGGAACAGCGCCGGCTGGCCTTCGCCTGGCGCGAATGCCAGCTGATCGCCGCGCGTGATCTCCGCTATGTGCCGGTCTGCGATCGCTGGGCAGCGATGTGGCGCAGTTTCTGGGAAGAGGTCTGCACCCGCTGCGGACATGGGGGGCATGGCGCCCATACCGCCTATCTGTTCGATGGCGAAGCGACGCTGCACCTGATGCGCTGGCGCCGACCGGTCGACCGCGCCGCGCTGGACGACATGTGCGCAGGCTGGAACGACTGGCTGTGCGGTCGCCCAGTGCGCGCCGGCCATTGGCGTCAGTTCGCCCGCGAGCAGGCCGACCTTGCCCTGCCCGAACAGACGATTAGCAGCGGCACGATGGAACAGATTGCCGAGGCGGCGGCCGATGTGCTGGCGCAGGAGGGCATGGCGGCCCTGACCCATCGCGCCGTCGCCGCGCGGGCGGGCCTGACGCTGGGCGTCGTCTCCTATAATTTCCGGTCGAGCGCCGAACTGGTCCGCGCAGCGTTCGAGATGATCTATCGCAAGGCGGTGGAATCGGGCGGCGGCACCGTACCGGAGGCAGTGACATTGACCGACGAGCAGTTGCTCGCGCGCTATTCCAATCCCCCGCCCCGCAACGACCGCATCCTGCCGGCGATCGACGAACTGATGCTGGCCGCCGCGCGCGATGGTGACCTGCGCGATTTCGCCCCCCAGTTGCGCTATCGGCGCGGCCGCACCAGCGGCGGCCTGCTCCGCGCGATCCTGGGCCGGGATGTCGCGCCGCTGGAGGCCGCGCTCTTTTCCGGCGTCATATCGGGTCATCGCAAGACCTGTTTCGGCCTGACGCCGGCCGAAGCCGCCAGAGCCGGCGCACAGGCCATGCTGGACCTGCGCACGATGGTGCGCACCGCTGTGGATATGGCTCAGTCGGAAAGTGCCTGAGCGCGCGTCATGCGCCTCAATCCCGCCGCGTGCAACGGATCGATGGCCAGCGATGCCAGCATCACCCGTGGCGCGCCGTTGCTCGGCGAGCATAACCATCTGGTCTATGGCGATATATTGGGCTTGAGTGACAGCGAAATTGACGACCTGATCGCCTGTCGCGTCATCTGGTAATCAGCCGCTCTTGCAAGTTGATCGCCAGCCACTAGATTTTTGCGAACGATTCGCAAAAAGGAAAGAAGATGGCGCAGCCCAATGTCTATCAGGTGTCGGACTGGAACGGATCGAGCGGCGAACGCTGGGTCACGCATCGGCAGCGGCTCGACGCGATGCTCGCCCCCTTTGGCGATGCGGCGATGGCAGTTGCCGCCGCCCGGCCAGGCGAGCGCGTGCTGGATGTCGGATGCGGCGCGGGCACCAGCAGCATCGCCCTTGCCCGCCAGGTCGGCGCGACCGGTGAAGTGCTGGGCCTCGACATTTCCGGGCCGCTGATCGCGCTCGCCCGATCGCAGCAGCCCACCGACCTTCCGGTCCGCTATGCCCTGGCCGATGCCGGCAGTGCGACATTGACCACCCATGGCTTCAACCTGCTCTTCTCCCGCTTTGGCGTGATGTTCTTCGACGATCCGGTGGCCAGTTTCGCGCATATGCGGCGCTGGCTGCGGCCGGGCGGACGGATCGCCTTCGTCTGCTGGCGGGCGGCGGCGGACAATGATTGGGTGCGCCTGCCGATGGGCGCGATCCGCGACATCGTGCCGCCGCTGGCGCCGCCCGACCCCGAAGCGCCCGGCCCCTTCTCCTTTGGCGATCAGGCACGGGTAACGCGCATCCTGACCGACGCCGGCTTTGCCGAAATCGACCTAGCCCCGATCGATGGCGTCATCCCCTTCGGCCAGGGCGCAAATCGCGAGGCGGCGCTGGACGATGCCCTCGCCATGGCGTTCGAGGTCGGCCCGCTCTCCCGCGCGCTCGCCGATCAGCCTGCCGATGTGCGGGATCGCGCCGCCCAGGCGGTACGCCAGGCCTTCGCCGCGCGGCCCGGCGAGACCGCGATCCTGATCGACGGCGCCGCCTGGATCGTGACCGCCACCAATCCGGGCTAGAGTAGCCGCACCGGCCGGGATATAGGCGCGCCATGACCGAGCATCCCGCCTATCGCCAGATCGGCCTCATCGGCACCGGCCGGGTCGCGCGCGCGCTGGGGCTGGCACTGGCGCCGCACAGCGCTGCGCCGATCCTGGTGCAGGGTCGCAATCCGGATCATGCCGCCGCTGCGCTCGAGGCGATTGGCCGTGCGCAGGCCGTTGCCCTGTCAACTTCGCTGTCATCCAATTGCGACCTGATCCTGCTGGCGGTGGCGGACGACGCCCTGCCGGCGGTGATCGCGGATCTGGCCACTATGCCGCTGTCTGCCACCATCTGCCATGTCAGCGGGCGCAGCGGCGCGGCGCTGCTTGCCCCGCTGCGAGCGCAGGGCGCGATCACCGCCGCCGTCCATCCGGCGATGACCTTCACCGGCGATCCGGCCGCCGAAGTCGCGCGGATGCAGGGCGCCCGCTTCGCCATCACCGGGGCCGATGCGCCTTCTATCGCGGCGGCGCGCAAGCTGGTCGCGCTGCTGGGCGGCGTGGCGGTCGAGGTCGCGGAAGCGCATCGCGCCCTCTATCATGCCGCCCTCTGCCATGCAGCCAATCATCTGGTAACGCTGATCGCCGGCGCGTCCGACGCGCTGGTTGCGGCCGGCGTGGTGGAGCCCGGCGCGCTGCTGGCGCCGCTGGTCCGGGCCGCGCTCGACAACAGCCTGGATCGCGGGATCGATGCCCTGTCCGGCCCGCTGCTGCGCGGCGACCGACAGACGATCGGCAATCATCTGACGGCGTTGACCTCGCACGCGCCCGAGCTGCTGCCGGCCTATCGCGCCATGGCGCTGGCGACTCTCGACGCGCTGGACCGGGACGAGAGCGCGCTGCGCGACGATCTCAGCCGGCAAAGCGGCTGTTGATCATCCGGGTGGTCGACCAGCCGCCGTCCACCGCGCCCGAGCGGTCGATGCGCCGCCAAATTGATGTCCCTTCTGCACAACAAGGACCGACAGGCCCAGATGGACCGCATGCACACCTATATCTGGAAACCGGCCACGCGATGACCCCGCCGGCCAAGGCGCCGATGAATGTCTACGAGGTGCGGGTTGTGGACGATCGGATCGAGATCGCCCGCTAGCCTGCCCGCGGCCGCATCAGGGCCAGGAAATCGGCCAGTGCCAGCCGCGCATCGAGCTGGGTGAAGAGGCGGATCGAGCGGCCGGGGATTTCCGCGCCATAGCGGGAATCGTCCAGCAGGCGCCGTCCGGCGACGACCGAGGAGGCGCTGCTCTCCGCAGACACGGACGTCAGCAATACCATCGGACTGTCGCCCAGGGTGATGGCGCCGCCCAGTTGGACGAAAGGCGGCAGATCGGCATAGCGGCCATAGAGCCATGCGGTCGTGGGCGACATCGGCCGCAAGGTTGCCGTCATTTCCGCCACCGACATCTGCAACTGGCGATAGGCGCCGGCGGCTATCTGCCAGATCGGCATGCGACTCCGCTCGATCACGACACGCGCCGCTTCCAGATCGGTAGACAGATTATATTCGCTGCCGCCCTGCGGATAGTCGGCGCCGCCGATCCAGACCAGGGTCATGCGATCGGCGATGGCCGGCTCCAGCAGCATCGCCTGGGCGAGATTGGTGAGTGGCCCGCCACAGGTGAAGAAGAGCGGCAGCGGATCGTCCCGCATCGCCTCCGCCACGATCGCCCGTGCCGCCGCCGATGCCTGTGCCCCGGCGACGCCGAACTGCTCGCTGCCTGCGATCACCGGGCAAGGGTTCGTCACCCCCATGATCTTCATCAGGTCGATCGCCGCCTGTTTGCCCGCCGCGGCGGTTGCGCCGGCCGGCTGTCCGCCGAGCGCCGCCAGCTTCGCGTCGAGCGCCGATGTCGTGACCAGCACCGGCCGCGCCGCCTTCGTCGCCAGTTGATGCGCGAGCGCGATCAGACCGTCGGGATCGCCGGCGAAATCATTGTCGATGATGATGCGCGCCTTGGGCGACTGCCGGATCACCGGCAGGGCGGATCGGGCGGCCGTGCCGATCATCAGGCTGGCGCCCGCTGCGATGAACCCGCGCCGATCGATCTCTGTCCGCATGCCTCTCCCCTGTCTGGACCGAGGGCTGGCATGGGGCCGCTAAAGGGTCAAATAGCGATTCGCAGGTAGGCCATAGGCCAGCGCTATGGATGGCTGAGCAGCCCGCGCTGGCCCAATTTTCGGCGACCTGGAAGCACGTCCATCGGTGCGGCCGGCCGGTGAGGAATGTCGAGCGCCACGGCGGAGCGGCTGGGCTATGCCGAACAGACCAGTTTTGGTCGCGCGTTCAAGCGCTGGACCGGACTAACGCCACGGCAGTTTCGCAACGGCTAGCGCAGCAGCCGCCCCCAGGCATCGGACAGCGCGTCCAGACCGAAATGATCGATCCGGTCACCGGGGCGGATCGCGGTGGCGAGATCGAGCTGACGCTCCAGCGCATCTGCCAGCGCTGTCGCATCGGCCGGGTCGACCAGCAGGCCGCACCGTCCATCATCGAGCAGGTCGACGGCGTTGCCGGCGCTGCGCGACGCGACGATCGGCACGTCCACGGCCATCGCCTCCAGCAGGACATTGGGTGATCCTTCCCACCAGCTCGGCAGGATGAAGGCATCGGCATGGGCCAGCCAGGGAAAGACATTGTCGACCGTGCCGGGCAGGTCGAGATCATCAGCTATACCAAGCGCCTTCGCCTGCGCCCGCAGGCTATCGCAGGCGCGGTCGCGGCTTTCGCCCAGGATGATTAGCCGTGCCGGTCGCTGCCGCCGCAGGATCGCGAAGGCGGCAAGCAGCGTCGCAAAATTCTTCTGCGGCGCCAGCCGGCCGATCGCCAGGATCACCGGCGGCGAGCGCCCCATCCAGCGATGCGGCACCGGCCCGTCCGCCAGGAAGCGGGCGGCATCGGCGTCGATGCCATTGGGGATCACCGCCACCTTGCCCGCCCGCGCCGCGCCGGCAAAAGCAGGCGTATCCGCCAAGGTCGGCGACACCAGCACCAGATGATCGGCGTCGCGCGCCAGCAGCCGCGCCATCGCGGTGCGGCTGAGGCGCCCGAGCCCACCTGATGGCGCCCCCGCCGCATTGCGCATGATGTCGTTGCTGATGCGATAGATGCGCCGCACGTCGCGCAGCCCCTGGCTCGCCGCCCAGGCCGTGCCATGGCCATGATTGCCCGCCGAAATCAGCGTCGCCCGCCCCCGCGATCGCAGATGCCGCCGCAGCGCCGCGATCGCCTGCAGCTTTTCGCGCGGGCGCGACGGGTTTGGCCCGGCCAGCAGCGCATGATGCGGCACGCCGGTCACGCCCTCGCCGCCCGGCAGCGCCGTCACCAGTTCGACATCCAGCCCGCGCGCCGCCAGTTCGGCGGCCAGGATACGGACATTGCGCACCACGCCGGTCGCGGCCAGCGCATGGACATAGAGGATGATCACGCTCGGCGCGGGTCGCGCTCGATCGCGCCGGCCGCCTGCCAGCGCTGCGGCGGCAGATGGCGCAGATGATGGCAGTAAAGCGCGCCCAGCCGGCTGTCGGCCAGCCCCCGGCCGCTCACCAGTTGCATGATGTCGGTGCCGGGGTTCCAGTTGCCTTCGACCAGCACCGGGCCGTCCGGCGTCAGGCCAATATCCCAGCCGATCACGGTAAAGCCCGATCGGAAAGCGAGATGCGCGCGCAGCGCGAGCGCCACGGCGGCATCCAGATCGGGCACCGGCCGGCCGCTGATGGGCGCACCGGTCAGCGGATGCCGGTCGCAGCGGATCGGCGCGCCATCCGGTCCCGCCTGCCATACCGGGCCGCAATGCCCGTCGGCATCGACCGACAGCACCAGATTGCCGGCGTTGAAATTATCCACAGGGCGCCCGCCGCCGGCAGACAGGCGCAGCGCCAGCGCGCAGGCCTCCGGCGTGCCGACCTCGTCCAGGCAGGTGACCACGCGCAAGGTCGGCAGTGCGCCGGGCGACATATCCGCCAGCGCATCATGGGTGGCCAGGCAACGCTGGATCACACCGCCGGCCGCCCACAGTGCCAGCAGGCGCGCGCGCAGCGCGTCGTCGGCGATCGGCCCTTCCGTGCCTTCCCAGCGCCCGCCCTTCTTTGCGAAGCGCACAACCCCCTGCCCCTTGGAACGATAGCTGGGCTTGGCGATGATGACGCTCTGGCCGTGCAGCCAAGTGGCGATATCAGCTGTCTCCAGCGCGAAACTGTCGGGCACCGGCAATCCCGCCGCAGCGGCATGGCGGGCGAAAAGCTGCTTGTTCTTGAGCGGATTGGTCTCGGCCGGGAAAGCGCCGGGATTGAGCAGCCGATGCAGCCCCTTGCGATCGCGCATGCTGAGCCCCTGCGCCCGCACCGTTTCGCACAGCAGGCGCCGTTCCGACGCCGCCCAGCCGCTGCGCCCGCTCGCCGCGATCAGCCGCGCAACCGTTCGCCGGCCCAGCGGCCAGTGGCGACGCAATCCGTCATGATAGGCCGCCAGCAGGACATTGCCGTCGGCCGGGGGCAACGCACGCAACGTGAACAAGGGTCAGGCCGCCTCGACCCGCGCCAGCCGCCGCTCCAGCAATTCGCTTGCCACGCCATGGCTGCGCGCATTGTCGACGTCGATCGCGACCGCGCCGTCGCTCAGGATCACCGGCGCGATCACCATGCGGAAGCGGCGGGAGAAACGCGCAAAGGCCTGGCCCAGTGTGCCGATGCCGAAGCGGAAACGGATCAGGTTGAGGAGGCCGAAGGCGCCGATGATCCGCGTCGGATGCTTCACGAACTGCCCGCCCGAGCGGAAGGTCTCGGCCGCTGCGAGCGCCTTTGCATTCTTCAGCCAATAGGTGTTGCAGTTGGAAAATTCGTCGTCGGCGAAGCGATAGAATTTGCGCTGTCCCTGCGGATGCGCCGTCAGCACGGACGCGCGGCGGGTGAAGGCGACGGCGGCGTTCGCGCCCTGCGCGGCGCAACCGTCCAACATCTCGGCCAGTGCATCGGGCGTCAGCAGCACATTGTCGGCAGTGGTGATGAGCAACGGGAAGCGCGCACCATCGGCCGCCGCCAGTACGGAATCGACCAGATTGGGCCGGGCCGAAATAGCGACCAGCCGTCCGGTATTCCGTAGTCCGCGCAGTTGCGGCAGGGCGTCGAGCACCGCCACATCCTCGATCGCGACCCGGATTTCGCCGATGCGCGGGCTGGCCGCCAGCGCCTCGATCACATGGACCAGCATCGGCTGGCCGACCACCGGGATCAGGCATTTATGGGTGACGCCCGCAGCCTGTGCGAGTGGGTCTGTCGCGCCGTCGCGCTTGCCGGCGAGCACCAGCGCCGTTGCCATGCCGGGCATCAGGCGGCCTCCAGCACCGGCATTTCGGTCAGCAGGCCATGCCGGGCCAGGCTGTGCGCGACGATCGTTTCGACCAGGCTCTGATGATCGACGCCGATCGACGCGGCTGAGCGCGAGATCGTCTTCTTCGACCAGAGATTGCAGGACAGGTTCACTTCCATGAACAGCAGCTCGCCCGACGCCGGATCGTAGCGATACTCGAACCGGCCATAGTCGAACGGCCAGAGTTCGGGCAGCAGGCGGCGGGTCATATCCTCTAGCCGCGTCCGCAGGTCATGGTCCTCCACCAGGATCAGCGGATCATCGCCCGCATCGATCAGGCCGCGCTTCTCCTCATAGCTGCGTTCGCGATGCGGATCGGCCGGCACATACATCATCGGCGGGAGAATCCAGGGCTGGCCACCGCTGCCGCCGACGACCGGCACGGCCACGTCGAGCAAGGGCGCCCAGGCCTCGACCAGCACGTCATGGCCCAGGCCATGGAGATGATCGGCATGGGCATGGGCCTCCGTCCAGTTGTCGACCATCGCGAGGCCCCAGGAGGCCGACGAGGCGTTGGGCTTCACCACCAGCCGCTCGGCCTGGAATTCCGGGCCGGCCGGCATGGCGCCCCGACGCAGGATGCGCGCCGGCATGGTCGGCACGCCATGGGCGCGAGCGATCAGCTTGGAGAGATATTTATCGTCGGACACGCCACGGACGATCGGGCTTGCACCCAGGAAGGGCACGCCGCGCCAGGACAGCAGGAGCGGCGCCAGCATCTCGCTATTCTGAAATCCGCCGCGATTGAGCAGGGTGACGACGAAGTCGACATCGGGCTTGTCGAACAGCGCATCATAACTGTCGGCGACCGCGACATGGAGGCCAATCGCCTCCAGCGTCGATCGCATCTCATGATGATAGACGGCATGATTGCCATCCACGCTGTCGGCGCCGCCGCCCTTGCAGGCATGCTTGGCCAAGAACAGGAGGCGCAGCCGGGCCTTGTCGGCCGGGGAGATGCGCATGCAACGGTCGATCGGGTTCAGCATGGCGCCGCAATAACGCCCGCCCGTTACGCTGGATTGACGGTGCGATGACGCCGAAGGGACGAAGACGGGTCAGGGCCGTGACGGCTTCATGACCGGGCGATGTCAAACCCGTCGCAGATCAGGACTGGACCATCTGAACCGCCACTGCCTCGGCCACCTTGATGCCGTCGATCGCCGCCGAAAGGATGCCGCCGGCATAGCCCGCGCCCTCGCCCGCCGGGTAGAGGCCGGCAACGTTGAGGCTCTGAAAATCCTTGCCGCGCGTGATGCGGATCGGCGAGGAGGTGCGGGTTTCCACGCCGGTCATCACCGCGTCGGGATCGTCATAACGGGCGATCTGGCGACCAAAGGCGGGCAGCGCCTCATGAAACGCCTCGATCACATAATCGGGCAGGCAAAGCGACAGATCGGTCGGCGTGACCCCCGGCTTGTAGGAGGGCACGACCGACCCCAGCTGGGTCGAAGGCCGACGCGCGAGGAAGTCGCCGACCGTCTGCCCCGGCGCCCAGTAGGAAGAACCACCCGCGACATAGGCCAGGCTTTCCCAATGGCGCTGCAGTTCGATCCCGGCCAGCGGCCCATCGGGAAAGTCGCGCGCCGGATCGATGCCGACGACCAGCCCCGAATTGGCGTTGAACTCGGCGCGGCTATACTGGCTCATGCCATTGGTGACGACGCGCCCTTCTTCGGAGGTCGCAGCGACCACCCGGCCACCCGGACACATGCAGAAGCTGTAGACGGTCCGGCCATTGGCGCAATGATGGGCGAGGCTATAGGCCGCCGCGCCCAGATCGGGATGGCCGGCACAATTGCCATAGCGCGCCTTGTCGACCCAGCTTTGCGGATGCTCGATCCGCACGCCGATCGAGAAGGGCTTGGGCTCGATATGCACGCCCTTGCCGTGCAGCATCTCGAAGGTCGGGCGGGCACTGTGGCCCACTGCCATCACCACATGGTCGGCCTCGATCACGCTGCCGTCATGCAGGACCAGCCCCCGCAGCTTCTGCGTGCCGTCGCCCTGCCGTTCCAGCACCAGATCGTCGACGCGGTGCTGCCAGCGATATTCGCCGCCGAGCGACTCGATCTGCTTGCGCATCGCTTCGACCATCGAGACCAGGCGGAAAGTGCCGATATGGGGGTGCGCCTCCCACAAGATATCGTCGGGTGCGCCGGCAGCGACAAATTCCTCCAGCACCTTGCGGCCCAGGAAGCGGGGATCCTTCACCCGGCAATAGAGCTTGCCGTCGGAGAAGGTGCCGGCGCCGCCTTCGCCGAACTGGACGTTGGAATCGGGGTTGAGTTCGGCCCGGCGCCACAGGCCCCAGGTGTCCTTGGTCCGCTCGCGCACCACCTTGCCGCGATCCAGGATGATCGGCTTGAACCCCATCTGCGCCAGGATCAGGCCGGCGAACAGGCCGCACGGCCCCGCCCCGATCACCACCGGGCGCTTGCCCTGCCAGCCGTCGGGCACATGGGCGACGAACTTGTAGCTGGTGTCGGGCGTCGGCCGGACATCATGGTCCTTGGCAAAGCGCTCCAGCACCGCGGCCTCGTCGGCCACGTCGATGTCGAGCGTATAGACCAGCTGGATCGCGCTGCGGCGGCGCGCATCATTGCCGCGCCGCACGACGCTGTGGCCAAGCAGTTGCTGCGGCTCCAGCCCCAGGCGTTCGCAGATGGCGACGGGCATCGCCTCGGCCGGATGGTCGAGGGGCAATTTCAAACCGGAAAGACGGATCATGGCGCCGCCCATAGTCGCAAATCGCCCGAAATGCTATTCCCCGAGGCCCTGGCACGGCCGATCGTCCTGCGCATCTTCTAACCTTGACGTAAACGTAAAGCCGTCATAGTCTTTGCTCATGAACACGCGCACCAGCATTGCCGGCATCGAGCTTCCCGATGACCGTGACCAGCAGAGCTACAGCATCACCGACCTCAGCGAGGAGTTCGGCGTCACCGCCCGTGCCCTGCGTTTCTATGAGGATGAAGGGCTGATCGCACCGGAGCGCCAGGGCCTGGCCCGCGTCTATTCGCGCCGCGACCGCGCCCGCCTTGCCTGGATCCTGCGCGGCAAGCGCGTGGGCTTCAGCCTCAACGATATTCGCGAGATGATCGACCTCTATGACGCCGACGAGGGTCATGAGGAACAGCGCCGCGTGACGATCGACAAGTGCCGTGCGCGCATCGACCTTCTGACCCGCCAGAAGGACGATATCGATGCCGCCATCGCCGAACTGGCGAGCTTCATCGGAACGATCGAGAAATAAGCCGGAGCCGCATCGTCGGCTCCCCCGCAGCAGAACAAAAACGCCTGGAGAAGATTCATGCCCAGCTACAACGCCCCTGTCCGCGACACCCGCTTCGTGCTCGACCATGTCGTCGGGCTGGATCGCTACGCCAATCTGCCCGGTTTCGAGAATGCGACCCCCGATTTGGTCGAGGCGATCCTGACCGAAGGCGGCAAGATCGCGTCGGAAGTGCTGTTCCCGATCAATGCCGTGGGCGACAAGGAAGGCTGTACCCGTCATGCCGACGGCAGCGTCACCACACCGACCGGATTCAAGGCGGCCTATGATCAGTTTGTCGAGGGCGGCTGGACCACGCTGCACGCGCCGACCGAATTTGGCGGCCAGGGCCTGCCCAATGTCGTCGCCACCGCCGTCACCGAATATGTGCTGTCGGCCAACCAGGCGTTCGAAATGTATCATGGCCTGACCGCCGGCGCGATCGCCGCGCTGATCGCCAAGGGCAGCGACGAACAGAAGGCCACCTATCTGCCCAACATGGTGTCGGGCGTCTGGACCGGCACGATGAACCTGACCGAGCCCCATTCCGGCACGGACCTCGGCCTCATCAAGACCAAGGCCGTGCCGAACGGCGATGGCAGCTTCGCGATCAGCGGCACCAAGATCTTCATCTCGGCCGGCGAGCATGACCTGGCGGAGAATATCATCCACCTCGTCCTCGCCAAGACGCCGGGTGCGCCCGACAGCAGCAAGGGCATCTCGCTGTTCGTCGTGCCCAAGTTCATCGTCAATGAAGACGGCTCGCTGGGCGACCGCAATGCCGTGTCCTGCGGTTCGCTCGAACATAAGATGGGCATCCACGGCAACGCCACCTGTGTCATGAACTATGACGGCGCCAAGGGCTGGCTGGTCGGCGAGGAGAATAAGGGCCTAGCCGCCATGTTCATCATGATGAACGCCGCGCGCCTGGGCGTCGGCCTGCAGGGCCTGGGCCAGGGCGAGATCGCGTTCCAGAACGCCGTCCATTACGCCAAGGACCGTCGCCAGGGCCGCGCGCTCACCGGCCCCAAGGAGCCGGAGGAAAAGGCCGACACGCTGTTCGTCCATCCCGATGTCCGCCGCATGCTGATGGAAGGCAAGGCGCTGACCGAGGGCCTGCGCGCGCTGATCCTGTGGGGCGCATTGCAGCATGACCTGTCGCACAGCGCCGCGACCGAGGAAGAGCGTCAGGCGGCCGACGACCTGCTGCAACTGCTGACCCCGGTGATCAAGGGCTATGGCACCGACAAGGGCTTCGACGTTGCGGTGTCGAGCCAGCAGGTGTTCGGCGGCCATGGCTATATCTGGGAAAATGGCGTCGAGCAGTATGTCCGCGACGCCCGCATCGCCCAGATCTACGAAGGCACCAATGGCGTGCAGGCGATGGACCTGGTCGGCCGCAAGCTGCCGATGAATGGCGGTCGCGCGCTCCAGGCCTTCCTCAAGATCCTGGCCACCGAAATCGCCGAGGCCAAGACCAACGAGAAGCTGGCGAGCTTCGCCGATGCGCTCGAAAAGGCCAAGGGCCAGCTCGAAGCGGCGACCATGTGGCTGATGCAGAACGCGATGAAGAACCCCGACAATGCCGGGGCCGGCGCGCATCATTACATGCACATCCTGGGCATCGTCGCCACCGGCCTGATGTGGCTGCGCATGGCGAAGGCCGCCACCGGCCTGCTCGACGCGGGCGAAGGCGATGCCGGCTTCCTGGAAGCCAAGCTGGTCACCGCCCGCTTCTTTGCCGAGCGCATCATGCCCGACGCCGGTTCGCTCCGTCGCAAGATCGAGGGCGGCGCCGACACGCTGATGGCGCTCGACCCGGACATGTTCCTGGCGGCCTAAACAAACCTAATCCCGCCCTGCCGCGCTTTCGGGCCGGGAGGGCGGGCATTCGCCGATGCGGCGGCCGTTGAGCAGATAGCGTGTCTCGCCGCGAACCCGCTCCATTTCGGTCGTCGCGAGCATCACCCCCTCGATTGTCTCGGCGGACAATATCGCACTCAGGCGCATGTCGGTGCTGCCATAGCGCGACGGACAGGACCGGGTGACACTCAGCCGCCCCTCCTCCACCTCCATGCGCGCCAGCATGCAGCCCTTGAGCCCCTCGCGCTCGAAATGATCATCGACAAATTGCTGCAGCGTCTCCGCATCACTGCGACTGAGGCATAGCTGATAGCGATAGCCCGGCGGTGCCGGCGGTACACCACCTGGCCGTCGGGCACCGATGACCTTCCACCCCACCATCTGGCTGAACATCCGCCCCTTCTCGATCTCCCACAGACCCGGCCTGATCCGGTAGCGCGATCCGGTGACGAGGATGTCCGCATCCCGCTCGGCCGGCGGCAGGCTGATCTGCGGACCGGGCAGCGCGACCGAAGCCACCGGTTGTCGCGCCTGTTCCAGCGCCGCGGGACGAACGAGGACCACATCCTCCGCCTCCATATCCGCATCGACCAGCGCCGCGATCCGGTCGCTGACGCAGGCCTGCGCCTCGCGCCGTCGGCCATGGCCATCGGCCACGCACTGGCGCACAAATTCACACATCGCCTGATCGACCCGATCCTCGCCACTGCTGCGCGTGATCGTGCAGCGGACAAGGTCGCGGCCGCGCACATCATAGTCGATACCGACCTTGCGCAGCTTGGCGGCAGTGACGATGATCGGATCGTCCGCATCGGCCGCGACGAGCGACGAGGACAGAAGCATCAACGCGCCTGTTGCGATCGGTCGCATGTCCCGCCTCTCCTGCCCTATCCTCGGTCAAGGATCACCCGAAGCGCGCCGCCATGCAAGTCCGAACGAAGGCGCAACGATCCGCTCTGGCCCTGCCTCGTTTTCACCGATAGACAGGGGCGATGGACAGCCCGCCGCCGGCACAGGATGTGATCCCCCACCGCCCGGTGCGGACGCTGGGGCTCGCCGCCTGCATCGCGCTCGTCATGGGCAATATGATCGGATCGGGCGTGTTCCTGCTGCCCGCTGCGCTCGCCCCCTTCGGCTGGGATGCGGTTGCCGCCTGGGTTTTCACCATCGCCGGCTCCTTGATCCTGGCCTTCGTGATCGCCCGGCTGACGGTCGCCATGCCCGACGCCAATGCCGCGCAGATGAGCGCGCGCGCCTATGGCCCGCTGGCCGGCTTCGCGATCGGCTGGATCTACTGGCTGTCGATCATCATCACCAACGTGACGATCGCCGTCGCCGCCACCGCCAACCTGTCCAGCCTGTTGCCGGCGTTGAACCGGCCGGGCATGGGCGCGCTCTGCTCGATCGGCTTCATCTGGCTAACCACTGCGATCAACCTGCGCGGTGCCCATGCCGCCGGCACCGCCCAACTGGTGACGACGATCATCAAGGTCGTGCCCATCCTGGTCGTGCTGGTGCTGCTGGCGCTGACGATCGGGCGCGGCACGGCGGAAATCGTGCCCTTCCCGGCCCAGGGCTTTACCGGCAGCGGCATCACGGCAGCGGCGGCACTGACGCTGTGGGCATTGCTCGGTTTCGAATCCGCCTCGGTCGCGGCCGACAAGGTCAGGGATCCCGCCCGCACCGTGCCGCGCGCGACGATGATCGGCACGGCCGTCACCGGCCTTCTCTACCTGTTCGTGTGCTCCGGCATCGCCCTCACCCTGCCCGGCGCGGAAAGCCAGACCGGATCGCCCTTCGGCGCCTATGTCACCCATTATTGGTCGGCCGGCCCCGCCAGCCTGATCGCAACCTTCGTCGTCATCAGTTGCCTTGGCGCGCTCAATGGCTGGACCCTGTTGCAGGGTGAGGTGCCGCTGGCGATGGCGCGCGCGGGCGAACTGCCGGCCTGGCTGGCGGGCACGGATGCGCGCGGTACGCCGGTGCGCGGATTGATATTATCGAGCATCCTTGCCAGCCTGCTGCTGGTCGCCAACAGCCTGCAGGGGCTGGTGGCCTTGTTCACGGCGATGGCGCTGCTCGCGACATCGGCGACCCTGTGGCTCTATGTGGGTTGTGCGCTGGCCGCGCTGCGGCTGCGGATTGCCGTGCCGGCGGCGGCGATTGGCCTCGCCTATGCCTGCTGGACTTTATGGGGCGCGGGCCTCGTTCCCAGCGGCGCCAGCTTCCTGCTGATGGCGGGCGGCCTGCCCTTCTACTGGTGGGCGCGGCGCACCAGCGCCACGCCCTGACCAGCCCTGCGGGGAGGATCAGTCCCCCCACAATTCCTTGAGCTTGCCGAAGAAGCCGCTCGATTGCGGGCATTCCTCGCCGGTCTCGGTCTCGCGGAAGGCTTCGAGCAGTTCGCGCTGCTTGGCCGTCAGCTTGGTCGGCGTCTCGACATCGACCTGGACGACCAGGTCGCCCTGACCGCGGCCGTTCAGCACCGGCATGCCGGCGCCGCGTTGCTTGATCTGCTTGCCCGACTGGATGCCGCTCGGAATCTTGATCTCGTGCCGCTGGCCATCAAGGCCCGGCACTTCGATCATCCCGCCCAGCGCCGCCGTCGTGATGCTGACCGGCACGCGACAGAATAGCGTGGTGCCATCCCGTTCGAAGATGCTGTGCCGCTTCACATGCAGGAAGATGTAGAGATCGCCCGCCGGCGCGCCACGCGCACCGGCCTCGCCCTCGCCCGACAGGCGAATGCGGGTGCCTTCGTCTACGCCCGCCGGAATATTGACCGACAGCGTCTTGGGCCGATCGACCCGACCTTCGCCGCGACAGGATTTGCAGGGGCTTTCGATCACCTGGCCCGCGCCATGACAGCTGGGGCAGGTCCGCTCGACCACGAAGAAGCCCTGCTGTGCCCGCACCTGGCCATGGCCATGGCAGGTGCCGCAAGTCTTGACCCCGGTGCTCGGCTGGGCGCCCGAACCTTCGCAACTGTCGCAGGCGGCCGACACCTCGATCTGGATCTCGGTCTTCTTGCCATGATAGGCTTCGTCCAGCGTGATTTCGAGATCATAACGCAGGTCCGCGCCGCGGCGCTGCTGCTGGCGTCCGCCACCACCGCCGCCAAAGCCGGCCTGGCCAAAGATCGTCTCGAAAATATCGCCAAGGTCGGAGAAACCACCGGCACCGCCGTGGAATCCGCCGCCACCGCCGCCCTGTTGCTGCTGCTTGAACGCGGCATGACCGAACCGGTCATAGGCCGCCCGCTTCTGCGGATCCTTCAGGCAGTCATAGGCTTCGGAAACGGCCTTGAACTTGGCCTCGCTGTCGGTGCAGCCCCCGGTCTTGTCCGGGTGATATTTCATCGCCAGCTTGCGATAGGCGCTCTTGATCGCGGCCCCGTCGGCTGTGCGTTCTACTTCGAGCAGTTCGTAATAGTCGATTTCGGTCGTCATCTCGCCCTCGGCGCGCACGGTCCCCGGCCTCGCTCCGAACGGATGCACTGGTCAGAAACCAGCCTGTCCGCCCGAAGCGAAGTCGAGGAGCGTTTCATGGGGCTTACGCCTTGTTGTCGTCCACTTCGGAGAATTCGGCGTCGACGACGCCGTCATCGGCCTTCGGCGCTTCGGCCTCCGGCGAGGCTGCAGCAGCCTGCTCCTTCTCGTAGATCGCCTGGCCCAGCTTCATCGCGACGGTCGCGAGTTCCTGCGCCTTGGCCTTCATGGCTTCGGCGTCGCCGCCTTCGATCGCCGACTTGGTTTCGGCAATCGCGGCTTCGATCTCACCCTTCAGCGAAGCGTCGACCTTGTCGCCATGTTCGGCCAGCTGCGCCTCGGTCGTGTGTACCAGGCTTTCGGCGTTGTTCTTGGCTTCGGCCGCCTCGCGACGCTTCTTGTCCTCTTCGGCGAAGCGCTCGGCATCCTTGACCATCTGGTCGATGTCGGAGTCGCTGAGGCCACCCGAGGCCTGGATGCGGATCTGCTGTTCCTTGCCGGTGCCCTTGTCCTTGGCGGACACATTGACCAGGCCGTTGGCGTCGATGTCGAAGGTGACTTCGATCTGCGGCACGCCGCGCGGCGCCGGCGGGATGCCGACCAGGTCGAACTGGCCGAGCAGCTTGTTGTCCGCCGCCATTTCACGCTCGCCCTGGAACACGCGGATGGTCACCGCCTGCTGATTGTCGTCGGCGGTCGAATAGACCTGCGACTTCTTGGCAGGGATGGTGGTGTTGCGGTCGATCATGCGGGTGAACACGCCACCCAGCGTCTCGATGCCCAGCGACAGCGGGGTCACGTCGAGCAGCAGCACGTCCTTGACGTCGCCCTGCAGCACGCCGGCCTGAATGGCGGCGCCCATGGCGACGACTTCGTCCGGGTTCACGCCGGTGTGCGGTTCCTTGCCGAAGAATTCCTTCACGGCTTCGCGCACCTTGGGCATGCGGGTCATGCCGCCGACCAGAACGACTTCGCTGATCTCGCTGGCGGTCACGCCGGCGTCGGCCAGAGCCTTCTTGCAGGGCTCCATCGTGCGCTTGATGAGGTCGGCGACCAGACGCTCCAGATCGGCGCGGGTGATCGTCTTCACCAGATGCTTGGGACCATTCTGATCCGCGGTGATGAAGGGCAGGTTGACTTCGGTCGACTGGGCCGAGGACAGCTCGATCTTCGCCTTTTCAGCGGCTTCCTTCAGACGCTGGAGGGCCAGCTTGTCCTTGGTGAGGTCGATGCTTTCCGCCTTCTTGAAGTCGGCAGCCAGATATTCCACCAGCTTGGCGTCGAAATCCTCGCCGCCCAGGAAAGTGTCGCCGTTGGTCGACTTCACTTCGAACACGCCATCGCCGATCTCCAGGATCGAGATGTCGAAGGTGCCGCCGCCAAGGTCATAGACGGCGATGGTCTTGCCGTCCTGCTTGTCGAGGCCATAGGCGAGCGCGGCCGCGGTCGGCTCGTTGATGATGCGCAGCACTTCAAGGCCCGCGATCTGGCCGGCGTCCTTGGTCGCCTGCCGCTGGGCGTCGTTGAAGTAGGCGGGAACGGTGATGACCGCCTGCGTCACGGTTTCGCCGAGATAGCTCTCGGCGGTTTCCTTCATCTTCTGCAGGATGAAGGCGCTGATCTGCGACGGGCTATATTCCTCGCCACCGGCCTTGACCCAGGCGTCGCCATTCGGGCCCTTCGCGATGTCGTAGGGGACGAGTTCCATGTCCTTCTTGGTCATGGGATCGTCGAAGCGGCGGCCGATCAGGCGCTTCACCGCGAAAATCGTGTTGTCCGGATTGGTGACAGCCTGGCGCTTGGCCGGCTGGCCGATCAGGCGCTCGCCATCCTTGGCGAAGGCGACGATCGACGGCGTGGTGCGCGCACCTTCCGCATTCTCGATCACCTTGGGCTTGCCGCCGTCCATCACAGCGATACAGCTGTTGGTCGTGCCAAGGTCGATACCGATAACTTTTGCCATTTGTGTCCTCTTTGAACCCCAAAATAAATTCAGCGGTTGACGGCCCAATACCTCACGTAAGCGCCAAGGCAAGGCCGGTTTGCGCAAGGGATATAGGCGCGCTTTCGCTTGGCACAAGGATCAGGCGCGATTAGTCAGGCATTGACCGGAAACGAGACAGTCACGGAACCCTGATCCATGCGTGCGCCCCTTGCCCTTATCGCCCTCGCCGCGCCGCTGGCCCTTGCCGGCTGCGGCGACCCTGCGCCCAGCTATGTCGACCAGGCCTGGGTCCGGCTGTCGCCCAACAAGGATACGCCCTCGGCCGGCTATTTCGTGGCGCATGGCGGCGATGCCGGGGTGCAGTTGCGCGGGGTGATGACCGACTATGCGCTCAAGGTCGAGATGCATGAGAGCGTCGGCAAGGACGGCATGATGTCGATGCAGCCGATCGAGAGCGTCGACGTGCCGGCCAAGGGCACGGTGGCCTTCGCGCCGGGCGGCAAGCACCTGATGATCTGGGGCGTCAACGATACCGCGATCAGCCGGGGCAAGATGCAGCTCACCTTCCTGATGTCAAACGGCGACCGGTTGCTGGTCGATGCGGTGATCCGCAAGCCCGACGGCAGCGCAGCACCGGCGCCTGCCGCGGGCAATGCGACGGAAGAGCATAAGGCGCATTGACCAGCCGCCCGCTGACACTTGAGGAGGCCGCGCTCGCCCGGACGATGTTCGGCGACGCGATCGCCTATGACCGGGTGCGCGTCCACAACCGCAAATGGTGGCCCTTCCAGCCGCGCGCCGTGACCATGGCGCCCGACGGCGACCTTTGGTTTCATCCCGAAGGCGGATTGTTCTGCGACGATTTCTGCGCCAGCCCGCTCAGCCTGCAGGGCCTGTTCATCCATGAAATGACCCATGTCTGGCAGGCGCAGCGGTCGGGCAAATATTGGCTGCCGCTGATGCGACACCCCTTCTGCCGTTATGATTATGCGATCGAGCCGGGCAAGCCCTTCGCCCGATATGGCATCGAGCAGCAGGCCGAGATCGTCCGCCATGCCTTCATCCTGCGCCAGGGTGGCCGAGTGGAAGGCAAGCCGGGGATCGCGGTTTATGAGGCGCTGTTACCGTTTGCCGTGACCTAATCGCTCCCCTCATCCCCCATGGCCGCTGCGGCAACCGTCGGGGACGACGCTGCGGCTGAGCGAGGCGGTGGAGAAGATATCGGCTTCGGGCAGGCTGTGGCTGTAGGTGAGGACCGCGCTGGTCAGCCGCTCCGTCGCGTCGCCATTGGCGTCATGGATCGTCGCCGCGATGATCGCGCCGTCGTCGAGCACATCATAGGTGCGCAGATTGCCGTCATCGGCCACCGCGATGCGGGATACGGGGCCATAGCGACCGCCGGTCTCCCGCCCCAGAAATTCCTTGGCGACCAGCTTGCGATTGGCGTCGACGCCACAGGCGGCCGCCGCGAGTGACGGCGAAGTTGACACTTCACCAGTGCGCACGTCGAGATGCTGGGCCTCCCCGGTCGCGCAATTGGCGACGATCCGGTCGCGGGGGGTTTCGACCCGGTGACGGTCGCCCTGATGATATTCGGCCGCCCATTCCTTGAGCTGCACTTCCTCGCTGGGCGTCACCACATTCCAGGTGCAGACCGCATATGTCGCTTTCGTTGTCCGCGTCAGCGCCAGCACGGCGTCCACATCTTGGGGCGGGGCCGCCGCCGTCAGCAGCAAGGGCAGCAGGATCATCCCCTGACGTCCAACAGGTTTCCGCATCGCCGGCACCTCCTTGATCGATCGGCACCCAAGCTAGAGCCTGATCGCGCGCTGGCAATGGGCAAAGAAAAAGGGCGGACCAGATGGCCCGCCCTCTTCGGATTTCCGGCATGATGCCAGAGACTTAGTATACGCGCGCCTTCGGCTTGATATACTCGGCCTCGTCGGTCATCGTATAGTCGTGGACCGGACGATAATCGAGCGTCACCTTGCCGCCCGAACCACCCCAGCCTTCGAACCAGCTGATGGTGTGCTTCATCCAGTTTTCGTCGTCGCGGTTCGGGAAATCCTCATGCGCATGGGCGCCGCGCGATTCCTTGCGGGCCTCGGCGCCTTCCATCGTGCAGATGGCCTGGCTCATGAGATTGTCCAGTTCCAGCGTCTCGATCAGGTCGGTGTTCCAGATCAGCGAACGGTCGGCGATCTTGACGTCCTGCAGGCGCTTGTTGACCGCCTGCATCTTGACGACGCCGTCGGCCAGCAATTCGCTGTCGCGGAACACGGCGGCATGCTTCTGCATGGTGCGCTGCATGTCCATGCGGATGTCCGCCGTCGAGGTGGTGCCGTTGGCGTTGCGATAGTGATCGAGGCGCGACAGCGCCAGATCGGCCGCATTGGCCGGCAGCGGCTTGTGCGGGGTGTTGGGCTTCAGATTGTCCTTGAGGAACAGGCCGGTCGCGCGGCCGAACACGACAAGGTCGATCAGCGAGTTGGAGCCGAGGCGGTTCGCGCCATGGACCGACACGCAGGCCGCTTCGCCGACCGCGAACAGGCCCGGCACCACGACTTCCGGATCGTCGCCGACCTTGGTCACCACCTGGCCATGATAATTACAGGGGATGCCGCCCATATTGTAGTGGACCGTCGGGGTCACCGGCAGCGGCTGGCGGGTCAGGTCGACACCGGCAAAGATCTTGCCGCTTTCGGTGATGCCCGGCAGGCGCTCGGCCAGAACCTTGGGATCGATATGGTCGAGGTGCAGGAAGATATGATCCTTGTGCTCGCCGACGCCGCGGCCCTCGCGCATTTCCATCGCCATCGAGCGCGACACGACGTCACGCGACGCCAGATCCTTCGCCGACGGGGCATAGCGTTCCATGAAACGCTCGCCTTCGGAATTGGTGAGGTAGCCGCCTTCGCCGCGCGCGCCTTCGGTGATCAGCACGCCCGCGCCATAGATGCCGGTCGGGTGGAACTGGACGAACTCCAGATCCTGCAGCGGCAGGCCGGCGCGCAGCACCATGCCGCCACCGTCGCCGGTGCAGCTATGGGCCGAAGTGGCCGAGAAATAGGCGCGGCCATAGCCACCGGTCGCCAGCACGACGGCATGGCTGCGGAAGCGGTGGATGCTGCCATCTTCCATGCAGATGGCGATGACGCCGCGGCATTCCTTGCCGTTCGGGCCATCTTCCATGATCAGGTCGATGGCGAAATATTCGATGTAGAAGTCGGCGTCATACTTCAGGCTCTGCTGATAGAGAGCGTGCAGCATGGCGTGGCCGGTACGGTCGGCGGCGGCGCAGGTGCGCTGCACCGGCGGGCCGGCGCCCATATTCTGCATGTGGCCGCCAAAGGGACGCTGATAGATGGTGCCGTCCTGGTTGCGGCTGAACGGCACGCCGGCATGTTCCAGCTCGATCACGGCCGCCGGCGCTTCGCGCACCATATATTCGATCGCGTCCTGGTCACCCAGCCAGTCCGACCCCTTGACGGTGTCGTACATGTGCCAGGTCCAGTGGTCGGGGCTGTTGTTGCCGAGCGAGGCGGCAATGCCGCCCTGCGCCGCCACGGTGTGGCTGCGGGTCGGGAACAGCTTGGTGATGCAGGCGGTCTTGAGACCCGCTTCGGCGCTGCCCATGGTGGCGCGCAGGCCCGAGCCGCCGGCACCCACGACGACGGTGTCGTAGGTATGGTCGATGATCTTGTAGGCTTCGCTCATTACTTGACGACCCCGATGAAGGCGATCTTGGCGATCGCGAAGACGCCCGCGGCAGCGCCGGCATAGGCATAGAAGTTCAGCAGCAGCATCGAGAAGAAGGCCAGGCCCTTGTCGTGGACATAGTCCTCCAGCATGACCTGCATGCCCAGGCGCAGATGCATGAAGATGCTGACGACCATCAGCATCAGCGGCACGGCGACCAGCGGATTGTGGATCCAGTTGACCACGCTCTCATAATCGAGGCCGGGCAGCGCGATCAGGCTGAAGAGCAGCCACAGCACCAGCAGCAGATTGCCGATGGCGGTGTAGCGCTGTGCCAGCCAGTGGTGCGCGCCATGCTTGGCCGAGCCAAGACCGCGGACGCGGCCGATTCCGGTTCCGGTACCCATCAGAATTTCCCCAGGCAGATCGCGGCCCAGAAGGCGGCGGTAGCGATCGTCGACAGCACGAAGGTCAGGATCGACCAGGTCTTGCTGGTCTTGAGATCATAGCCCGCACCCATGTCGAGCACGAAGTGACGCAGACCCGAGAAGAGATGCTGGAAGAAGAACCAGGACAGGCCCGCCATGACCAGATAGCCGATCGGCGAGGTCGCGCAGGTGACGAAGGTGGCATAGGCTTCCGGGCCGGTCGCGGCGGCCATCAGCCACCAGATGAGGCCAAGAGCACCAGCGGTGGCCAGGCCATTGCCCGTCACGCGGTGAATGATGGAGACGGCCATTGCCGGCCCCCATTTCCAGATCGTCAAATGCGGCGAGAGCGGCCGGCTTGTGGTTCGCGCCATGTCTACCCAGGTCCCTGCTATGTCCTTTGAGTCCGCTCCCCTTAGGAGCGAAGACGCCGAAGGGCAAGCCGCGCGGACCATGTCGATGCGCGCGCCCAAATAAGAAGTGATTAACCAAATGGCGCTATCACCGCCTGGTTCGTCCTGACACCTATTTGGGGTTCTGCAATCCATGACTTCCGCCACCACGCCCAGGAACGCCATCGCCCAGATGCTGGCCGAAGTGGACCCCCGCGGTGATCTGGCCCGTGGCATGGCCGAAATCGAGCAGCTGGTTGCCGACGATGCGGTCGTCGCCGCCCGCACCTTCTTCTCCACCTATATGGACAGTTCGGGCCTGCGAAACCGGTTGCAGCCCACGACGCTGGCGAAGATCGAGACCGCCGCGCATGAATATGTCCGCCAGAAGCTGCGCCATTACAGCGCCGGCGATTGGGCGCTGTCCTCCACCGCCTGCGTCCGCCACGCCCGCAAGCACGGCATTTCCGTGCGCGGCGTGCTGCTGCCCGTCGCCGCCGCCAACGAGAAACTGACCGATATCATCTGGGAACGCGCAGCCGACGACGCCACCCGGCGCCGGCTGGTCGACATCATGGCGCAGGTCGGCATGGTCGATGCCGGACTGATGGCCAATGTGATCGCGATCGACGATGCCGAAAGCCAGCGCAATGCGCGCCAGCAGTTCGGCGTCCTGTTCGAACAGCGCATCATGGGCGAGATCGACGGCGCGTCGCAGCTGGGCGAATCGCTGCGCGAACAGGCCAAGGATGCCTCCGCCGCGACCCGCGGCATGCTGGGCAAGGCGTCGGAAGTCGCCGCCGCCGCCGAACAATCCGCCCTTGCGATGCGCGAGGCTGCCCGCACCTCGGCCGGGCTGATCCGCGCGATCGAGGACGCGCGCACCGAAGTGGAAAGCGCCGCCGAAGTGGCACAGCGCGCCGCGTCGCAATCGGGCGACGCCGTTTCCATGTCGGCCACCCTGTCGGACCATGCCAAGTCGATCGAATCGATCCTGGGCCTGATCCGCGACATTGCCGGCCAGACCAACCTGCTGGCGCTCAATGCCACGATCGAGGCCGCCCGTGCCGGTGACGCCGGGCGCGGCTTTGCCGTGGTGGCGCAGGAAGTGAAGAGCCTGGCCAACCAGACCGCCCGAGCCACGGACGAGATTGCCGGCAAGATCGCCGCCATCCAGGCATCGACCCGCCAGTCGGTGGAGACCAACGAGCGCATCCGCGACACCGTCGGCGAAGTGCAGGCCAGTGCCCAGCGCATCCGCCACGCCATGGACGCCCAGGCCCAGACCGTGACGATGATCACCGCCGCCGTCGACGAGACCGCGCTGGCGGCCGACTCGATGTCGACCACCATTTCGGCGATCCGCCAGGACACCGAAGTGGTCGCATCGGAAATCGACCAGCTGGAACGCGGCTTCATGAGCGTCGAGGGCAAGCTGTCCAGCCTGCGGCATGCCTCTAGCGACTTCGGCCGCCAGGTCGCCTGAGACTGGGCTGAGGCCGGGCTGCAAATAGCGCCTTTCTGCGCTTCCGGTGCTCACGTGCTTCAAGCACGTTCCGTCGGACCGAGGCACGTGACTCGGTCCGAGGTTCTCGAAAGTCACTATTTTCGCTCCGGCCTGAGCCCAATCTGACAATTGCCAGATGCTTCCCCTCTTCCCTCTGCTGGTCTAAAGGCGGCGGCATGAATGATGTCGCTGCGCCAGCCGCCCAGAGCTGGAAAGTCACCCTGCCCTGCACCCGCGCCGAAGCGGAGGCGCTGGACGGGGACATCGCCGCCTTCGCCCTGATGGAGCATCCGCCGGTGCTGATGACCAGCGAGGCGGAGCCGGACGACGAGAATAAGTGGCAGCTCGACGCCTATTTCGAGGGCAAGCCGAGCCCGGCGGCGATCAAGCTGCTCAAGACCCTGGTGCCCAGCGCATCGGGAATCAAGCCGCAGGTGGAAGCGCTGCCCGACGAGGATTGGGTGACGATGAGCCAGCAGGGGCTGGAACCCGTCACCGCCGGCCGATTCCATGTGCGCAATGTCGCCAGCGACCCCGAACAGCCCGGCCATGTCAATTTCCTGATCGAGGCGAGTCGCGCCTTTGGCACCGGCCAGCATGAGACCACCGCCGGCTGCCTGGCGATGATCGACCGGATGCGCAGCGTCGGCATGCGGTTCCGCAATGTCGCCGATATCGGCACCGGCACCGGCCTGCTCGCCTTTGCCGCAATGACATTATGGCCGCGCGCCCATGCGATTGCTTCCGACATTGATCCGGTGGCGGTCGACATCAGCCGGGAAAATGCCGTGGCGAACGGCATTGCCCTGGGCGGGGGGGCCGGCCAGTTGGCGCTCTGCACCGCCGCCGGCGTAGATCATCCCGCGCTGGTCGGCCGCGCGCCCTATGACCTGCTGATCGCAAACATCCTGGCCGGGCCGCTGATCGAACTGGCGCCTTCGCTCTGCGCGCTGGTGGAGGATGGTGGCACGATCGTGCTCGCCGGCCTGCTCAATGAACAGGCCGATGCGGTAATCGCCGCCTATCGCGCGCAGGGCATGCGCCTCGCCGAACGCAGCGATCGCGGTCATTGGCCGACGCTGCGCCTGCGCAAACGGCCGCAGATCGGCTGGAAGCGCCCCCGCCGCATCAATACCGCCGCGCGTGGCGAAGCCCCCGGCTTCGGCAGCATCTGACTTTTCGACTTATCCACAGGAGACGCTTTCATGGTCCTCACCCGTCAGACGATCATCCATGACGGTCCGGGCGGCACGTTCGAAAGCGTCGCCGTGGTCGACGATGCCGCCGCCGGCCCGGTGCCGGGCATCCTGCTGGTTCCCAATGTCCTGGGCACCAAGGAAGCCGACTTCCTCTATGCGGAGAAGGTCGCGGCGCTGGGCTATGCGGTGCTGGTCGCCGACGTCTTTGGGCAGGGCAAGCGCACCACCCGCGAGGATCCCGATGCCGGACGCTACATGAACGAACTCAACGCCGACCGCGTGCTACTGCGCGACCGGATGCTGGGCGCCCACGCGCTGCTCAAGAATATGCCGGCAGTCGATGCCGCCCGCACGGCCGCGATCGGCTTCTGCTTCGGCGGCAAATGCGTGCTCGATCTGGCCCGCGCGGGCGCCGACATTGCCGGCGGCGTCAGCTTCCACGGCGTCTATGAGGCACCGCCCTTCCCCAACGCCACGATCACCGCCAAGCTGCTGGTCTGCCACGGCTGGGAAGACCCGATCGCGCCGCCCGAGGCGACCGTCGGCCTGGCGAAGGAACTGACCGAGGCGGGCTGCGACTGGCAGATCCATGCCTATGGCCATACCGGCCACGCCTTCACCGACGAAAGCGTCCATATGCCCGAAAAGGGGCTGGCCTACAGCGCCGACGCCGACCGCCGCAGCTTCCGCGCGATGGTGAATTTCCTGGAGGAATTGTTCGGCTAAACCGCCAGCAGCTTCTCCACCGCTGCCGCGATCGCGAACAGGCGCTGGTCCTGCCCTGCCCGCGCCATCAGCATCAGGCCGACCGGCAGGCCGTCCTCGCGCGGCAGCGGCAGGGAAATGGCGCACAGGTCGAAGCTGTTGCCGAGGCCGGTGTTGCGCAGCAGCAGCCGGTTGCGGGCGACGAAGTCGTCGGCATGCGCCACCTCGGCCTGAGTCGGCGCGACGATCGGCGTGGTCGGCAACACCAATATGTCCAATCCGGCCAGGCGCGCGTCCATCGACCGCACCAGTGCGGCGCGCTCCACCAGCATCTGCTTATGGCGTTCGGGCGTCACGTCGCGGCCTGCCTGCATCCGCGCCAGCACGATCGGATCGAAATCCTGCGCGCGGCTCGCGATTCGCTCGCGGTGGATCGCATAGGCCTCGACCGAGGCGATCGGCACCGGCGACTGGAGCGCCTGCATCGCGTCGAATTGCGGGAAGACCTCGTCACTGAGTGTCACGCCCGCCTTGCCCAGCCGCGCCAGCGCATCGGCGAAACGCGCCGCGACGGTCGCGTCCAGATCGGCCAGCGGCAGGCCCTGCGGAATCCCGGCGCGCAGCCCCTTGAGCGGCGCGAGGTCGAGCCGGCGGGGCGCCTCGCCCGCCAGTATCGCATCGGTGCGGAAACAGGCGTCGACGCTGGTCGCGATCGGCCCGATCGAATCAAGCGTGGGCGACAGCGGAAAGGCGCCATCGGTCGGCACCCGCGCCTTGGTCGGCTTGTAGCCGACGACGCCGCACAGCGCGGCGGGAATGCGGCAGGAACCGCCGGTATCGGTGCCGATGGCGATCTCGCACATCTGATCGGCCACCGCGACGGCGCCGCCGCTGGTCGATCCGCCCGGCACGCGGCCCCGGTCGGCCGGATTGCCCGGCGTGCCATAATGGGGATTTACGCCGACGCCGGAAAAGGCGAATTCGACCATGTTGGTCTTGCCGACGATCACCGCGCCGGCCTGCTTCAGCCGGGCAACGACCGGCGCATCGACGGTGGCGGGCGGGGCATCGGCCAGGATCAGCGAACCGGCGCGGGTCGGCTCGCCCGCGACATCGAACAGATCCTTGATGCTGACGATCGCGCCGTCGATCGGCGAGAGCGGCGAAGCGGCGCGGGCATCGGCCGCATCCGCCGCCGCCCGCGCGCTGTCCGCATAGAGGGTGAGGTAGGTGCGCCTGCCCTCCCCCGCCGGGTCGGCGATGCGCGCGAGCGCTGCTTCCAGACGCTCGCGCGACGGGCGGGATTTGGCGATGGCCGGCGCGCCGACGGTGCCGAGCGCCATGGCGCCACCGGCGCCGTGCAGGATCGTCCGTCGCGTCACGCCGCCATGCTCCATTATTGCCCCCCCGACCAGCCTCGTCAGATATCCTCGATCATCTCCGCCAGCACGGCCAGGCAATCCTTGCCCAGTTGCGCCGAACGGGCCGGCGACCAGCCGAAATCGGCGTCGGGCAGATCGTCATTATCCTTGAACGGCATTTCCAGCGTCATCGCGACCGCGCCGAAGCGCTCTGCCAGCTGGTTGGTCGACATGGCGAGATTGGCCTTGCCGCCGCCCGCCACCGGATAGCCGAGGCGCGTCTGGAAATCGGGCGTGCGGGCCGCCAGCGTGTCGCGATAGCGATGATAGAGCGAGAGTTGCCGGTCGGTGATCGAGGGGATGCCCTCGAAGCCAGCCAGGAACACCGCCGGGATCGCCTCGTCGCCATGCACGTCCATGGCGAAATCGACGCCGGTCTCATCCATCGCGGCACGGACCAGATAGACTTCCGGGCTCTTGTCCATCGACGGCTCATGCCATTCGCGGTTGAGATTGATGCCCGCCGCATTGGTGCGCAGATGACCGCGCCGGCTGCCGTCCGGATTCATGTTGGGCACGATGTGGAAAGTCGCCTTCTGACGCAGATAGCGCGCCACCGCGTCCTCGTCGTCGGTCAGCCGCTCCAGCGCGCCTTCCATCCACCACTCGGCCATGCTCTCGCCGGGATGCTGGCGGGCATAGAGCCAGACATTCTTGGGGCCTTCGCCGACGCTCAGCATGTCGAGCGGCTGGCCATCCAGCGTCAGGCCCAGTTCGCGATGCTCGACGCCCGGCTGGCAGGCGGCCCAGGCGACCAGATCATGATGGCGCTCCATCGAATAGGGCGCGAAATAGGCAAGCCAGACGGCATTGCTGTCGGGCGAGAGGCGGATCGTCAGCGTACCGTCGGCATAGTCGGTATCGGCCTGAAGCCAATTCTCGCGATCCTCGCTCATCCGCGCCTTGTAGCCCGGCCAGCCGTCGGGATAGGCCGAGCCCGCGCAGTTCACGATCGCCAGTTCCACTTCGCGTCCGGCGGCGCCCGCCAGACGGAAATGGAACCATTGATAGAAGTCGCTGTCCTTGTCCTTGACGATTTCCAGCTCGGCGCGGACGCCTTCTGGACTGTCGGTGATGGAAAGGACGCGGATGTTGCCGCTGTCGAAGGCGCTCGAAATGGAGATGGTCATTTGACCGTTATAGTCCGCCCGGATTCGCCCGGATAGCCCCCGAGGAGGGCGGCGGCGAGCTTTTGCGCGACGGCGCGCGGCTGCGACTCGGGCGTACCTTCACGCGATTCGGTCGAGGCGCGGCCTTCCCAGATGGCGGCCTGATCGCTGCGACGGCGAATCTGGATCTGCAATTCGGTGGAGACGATATCCTTGGGCTTGCCCGACAGATTGATGCCGACGCCCAGACCGAGGCCGGAATAGCCGCCACTGCCCAGCGCCCCGCCAACGCCCACGCTGACCGGCTTGTCATTGCGCGCGGTGCCGGTCGGGCGGAAGCTGCGGCGGAAGCCGACCAGCGCGACATAGTCGCTGCCCGCATCGCCCGCATTGGTGAAGCCGACGCGCTGCAGCTCCTGGCTCACCGCGCCGGCATAGGTGCGAAATTCTAGGCCAACGTCCGGATTGCCGGGGATTTCCTGTACCGCGATCGATCCGGTCTGTGCCGGGCTGCCATTGTGGAATCGCGTCACCTCCACCGACGGCACCGTCGCGCAGGCGGCGAGCGACAGGGCAAGGCAGGAGGAGAGGATGATCTGTTTCAACATGCGATTGCACTCCAACGGGACTATGTCCAACACGCCGCCGACATAGCATTCCCTTCCAACGGGTGAAGCCATGACTTGGCTGCATGCAGGATGAACGGTGGCAAAAGGCGGTGGCCTGCGCTTGACTTTCGGCCGCCTCCCCCATAGGGGCTGCGCTTCGATTTTTCCAATCAGACATGATTCCAGAAGGCTGACAATGAAGATCCGCAACTCGCTCAAGTCGCTCAAGGGCCGCCACCGGGACAACCGCGTGATCCGTCGTCGTGGCCGGACCTACGTCATCAACAAGACCAACCGTCGCTTCAAGGCCCGCCAGGGCTAAAAGCGCGGACGGATCGGCTCGCCGATCCTCCGGACCTTCCAAAGGTCTTATTGAGCGCCCGATCCCATGGATCGGGCGCTCAACGTGTTGGCGCGGCATTTTCACGCGAATCGATTCGCGGCCATGAAAAAAGCGCGACCGCCCGATGGGGCGGCCGCGCCGAATCGATCATGCCAAAGCCGTCAGGCGGGCAGGCTGGGCGTTTCGTCGCGCCCCTTCAGCTCGTCGCCGCGCACGGTCGCCACGTGCAGCACATTGGTCGAACCGGGCGTCCCGAAGGGCACGCCGGCCAGCACCACGATCTTGCCGCCCTTGGCGCTCATGTCGTGGCGCAGCGCCATGCGACGCGCCTTGCCGATCATTTCCTCGAAATTGCCGATATCCTTGGTGCGGATCGCATGGACGCCCCAGGTCAGGCCCAGCTTGCGCGCCGTGTCCGAACGTGGCGTCAATGCCAGGATCGGCGCGGACGGCCGCTCGCGCGCCACGCGGCGCACGGTGCTGCCCGACGAGGTGAAGCAGGTGATGACGCTGGCGCCGACGACCGGCACGATGCCCGCGGCAGCCTCCGCCAGGGCGTCGGCAGTGGTCGGGTCGGGCCGGGTCTCAGTGAAGTGCAGACGGGCGAAATAGCCCGGATCGCGCTCCACGCTATGGGCGATGCTGTCCATCATCGACACTGCCTCGACCGGCCAGTCGCCTGCCGCGGTTTCGGCCGACAACATGATCGCGTCGGCGCCGTCATAGACCGCGGTCGCCACGTCCGACACTTCGGCGCGGGTCGGGGTCGGCGCCTTGATCATCGATTCGAGCATCTGGGTCGCAACCACCACCGGACGGCCCATGCGGCGCGCGGTGGCAACGATCTGCTTCTGCAGCGGCGGCACCGCCTGCGGCGGCAATTCCACGCCCAGATCGCCACGCGCGACCATCACGCCGTCGGCCATCTCGATAATCTCCTCCAGCCGCTGCACGGCCGAGGGCTTCTCGATCTTGGCCATCAGCGCGCCATGGCCGCCCATCAGCTTGCGCGCTTCGGCCAGATCCTCGGGCCGCTGGACGAAGCTCAAGGCGATCCAGTCGCAGCCCTGATCGACCGCGAAGCTGAGGTCTCGGCGATCCTTGTCGGTCAGCGCCGGCACCGGCACGACCACGTCGGGCACATTCACGCCCTTGCGGTTGGACAGGGTGCCGCCGATTTCCACGATGGTGTCGATTCGCGTGTCCGTGACCGCCTTCACCCGCAGCACCAGCTTGCCGTCATCCAGCAGCAGCCGGGTCTCGGGGACCAGCGCGGCGTAGATTTCGGGGTGCGGCAGGTTCACGCGCTCGACGGTGCCCGGCGTGTCGTCCCGATCGAGGACGAAGGACGCGCCGGTTTCCAGCACCACCAGCCCCTTCTCGAACGTGCCCACGCGCAGCTTGGGGCCCTGAAGGTCGGCCAGAATCGTGGTCGGCCGGGAAAATTCCTTTTCCAGCTCGCGGATCGTGGCGATGCGGGCGGCATGATCCTCATGCGCGCCATGGCTCATATTGACTCGAAAGGCGTCGGCACCCGCGACAAACAATGCGCGGATCATCTCTGCGCTCTCGCTGGCGGGACCGAGGGTCGCGAGAATGCGAACCTTGCGCGAGCGGGGCGATAGTCGTGTCATGTCTTCTCCTGGCCGTATTGATCGCCTCTGGCTTGCCAGGGCGTCGTTATCGATTATCCGTGCTGCACGACAGGATGATGTAGATTAAGCGAAAGGTTCCGCCTGTGTCCGCTACCATACTCAGTGACGCCGTCGCTGCAACCGCCTTCCGTCGGCTGATCGCGCATTTGCAGCATCGGACCGACGTGCAGAATATCGACCTGATGGGCACGGCCGGCTTCTGCCGCAACTGCCTGGCCGACTGGATTACAGAGGCGGACGGCCATCTGACCCGCGACGAAGCCCGCGCAATCGTCCACGGCATGCCCTTTGCCGAATGGAAGGCCCACCATCAGGGCGAGGCGACGCCCGAGCAGATCGCAAAGATGCAGGAGAGCGTGGCGAAGAACGCGGACAACCATTAAGCGTTCGGCAGATCCTGCCGGACCGGCGCGGCGCGCGAAACGCAGTCCGAATTTCCCGAATGGAGCCTGATTCACGGTATCGTCGGACGCGCAAAGCGCTTCCACCTCGCCCGATCAGGCTCTAGGAGCGTCCACCAACCGATTCACACTGACACGGAGATTCCCATGAGCGAGGGCAATATCGCAGCCGACCAGCTGCGCCTTCTGATCGAGCGCATCGAGCGCCTGGAAGAAGAAAAGAAGGGCATCGGCGACGACATCAAGGACGTCTATCTGGAAGCCAAGGCGACCGGTTACGACCCCAAGATCATGCGCCAGATCATCCGCCTGCGTAAGATGCAGCCGCATGACCGCCAGGAAATGGAAGCGATCCTGCAGACCTATCTGTCCGCGCTGGGCATGGAATAAGGCGGTCCACGCCTTATTCCCGACCGGTGCAAGCCACCGGACCTTGCCGAGGGGTGCTGTCGACCTACATCTGGTCCAGCCCCCTCGCGCCAGGGGCGCCACCAAAATGAGAGGACGCCCCTTATGACCGACATCATCGTCAGCACCACCAGCCGCCTCGAAGGCCGTCCCGCCCAGGATTATCTGGGCATCGTCACCGGCGAAGTGATTGTCGGCGCCAACCTCTTCCGCGACCTGTTCGCCAGTGTGCGCGACATCGTCGGCGGCCGATCGGGCGCCTATGAGGATGTGCTGCAACGCGCCCGCAGCGAAGCGATCGAGGAGATGCAGGGCAATGCCCGCAAGCTCGGCGCCAATGCCGTGGTCGGCGTCGACCTCGACTATGAGGTGATCGGCGCCAATGGCTCCATGCTAATGGTCTCCGCCTCGGGAACCGCGATCCGCTACTGATCGCCGCGCCTCCGCCATCCTCTAGCGTTGCAGGATGGCGACGCGCTCGCTAGAGAGCGCGCTTCGGTTTCACAGAAAATGTCAGGAGAAGGCCGTGGCCGGCCATTCCAAATTCAAGAACATCATGCATCGCAAGGGTGCGCAGGACAAGAAGCGCTCGTCGATGTTCTCCAAGCTGTCGCGCGAAATCACCGTCGCGGCCAAGATGGGCATGCCCGATCCGGACATGAACCCGCGCCTGCGCCTGGCGGTCAACGCCGCCAAGGCCCAGTCGATGCCCAAGGACAATATCCAGCGCGCGATCGACAAGGCGATCGGCGGCGACATGGAGAATTACGAGGAAATCCGCTATGAGGGCTATGGCCCCGGCGGCGTCGCCATCATCGTCGAGGCACTGACCGACAATCGCAACCGCACCGCGACCAATGTCCGCACCGCCTTTGCCAAGAATGGCGGCAACCTGGGCGCGTCGGGCGCGGTGAGCCATGGCTTCGACCGCCTGGGCCTCATCACCTATCCCGCCAGCGCCGGCGATGCCGACGCCGTCTTCGAAGCCGCGCTGGAAGCGGGTGCGGACGATGTCTCGTCGAACGAAGACGAGCATGAGATCTGGACCGCGATGGACGCGCTGCACGAAGTCGCCAAGGCGCTGGAAGCCAAGCTGGGCCCGGCAGAGGGCGCCAAGCTCGCCTGGAAGCCGCAGACCACGCTGGAAGTCGACGAAGCCAATGCCGCAACGCTGCTGAAGCTGGTCGACACGCTGGAAGATGATGACGACGTCCAGACCGTCTGGGGCAATTATGAAGTCTCCGACGCCGTGATGGAGAAGCTGGGCTAAGATGCCCGGCTCCCGTTCGCTTCGGGCGAGATCGCGCAGCGCCGATGCGCGCCGGTCTTGCCCGATGCGGACGATCCTGCACCCATGATCATACTTGGCCTCGACCCCGGCCTCGGCACCACCGGCTGGGGCCTGATTGCCGCCGACGGCAATCGCCTGACCCATGTCGGCAACGGCCAGATCAAGACCGACAGCGCGATGTCGCTGGCGACGCGGCTGATGGCGCTCGACCTGGCACTGACCGACCTGATCCTCGAACATCGGCCCGATGGCGCCGCGGTCGAGGAGGTGTTCGTCAACGTCAATCCGCAATCGACGCTGAAGCTGGGTCAGGCGCGCGGCGTCATCCTGCTGAATGCCGCGCGTTCGGGCATGGAAGTGGGCGAATATGCCGCCCGGCTGGTCAAGAAATCGGTCGTCGGCGTCGGCAACGCGTCGAAGGACCAGGTCCATGCCATGGTCCAGCGGCTGCTGCCCGGCGCCAAGATCGTCGGCTCCGACGCGGCCGATGCCCTTGCGGTGGCGATCACCCATGCCCATCATCTGGCGAGCGCCCGGCGGATGCCCGCGCGCTGACCTGCCATCGGAGACCATCGCGACCATGACCGACCTGCCCCACGCCCGCTACATCATCGTCCCGCATGACGGCGCGTGGAAGATCAACCTCAACAACAGCTATTATGGCCCGTTCGCGACGCAGCAGGCGGCGATCGACAGCGCCACCGAAACGGCGAAGAAGGCAGCGGCAGGCGGCTATCCCGCATCGGTCCTGCTGATGAACGGCACCGCGTTCGACACCGCCTGGACCAGCATCGAAAACGACGACACCTGATTTTTACATATTTCGGGAACTCTTCGTCCCTTTCCGCATTTATCGACACCAGCATAAGCGGGCGCAGGGATGAGCAAGAAGATTCTGATCGTCGAGGACGAGATTTTCGTCGCGTTGGAAATCGAACAGATTGTGCAGGATGCCGGCTTCGATGTCGGCGGCATCGCGGCCGACCGCGAGGCGGCGATGGCCGCCGCCGAATCCTGCGACATCGCCCTGGTCGACCTCAATCTGCGTGATGGCCCCACTGGTCCTGCCATCGGCATGGAATTGGCCAGCCGCTTCGGCATCAAGGTCATCTATGTGACCGCCAATCCGGCGCAGATCGGCACGGCGTCCGTTGCGGCGCTGGGCGTCGTCACCAAGCCCTTCCGCGCGCAGAGCATTGCCCAGACCGTGCGCCTGGCGGCCACCGAAGCAGCCGACCTCGCCACGGCGGAAATTGCCGGCTTTACGCCCTTCCCGCCGCAGCGCGGTGCATCGAGCGTCGCGGTATCCGCAGGCTGAGCCGAAGCCCTTCGGGGCACCATTGCCGTTCGAGCTGACCACCCAGCTGACGCTCGACGCTGAGCGCGATCAGGCGACTGCCAAAGCCTTCGCTGGCGATCGGCGCCACACTCGGTCCGCCCTCTTCGCGCCAGTCGAGCCGGATATCCTCATCCTGCGTCACCACATGCAGCGCGATAAAGCCATCGGGCGTCGATAGCGCGCCATATTTGGCGGCATTGGTCGCCAGTTCATGAAACAGCAGCGCCAGCGGCGTCGCCGAGCGATCATCGATCGGCGGATTGTCGCCCGACAATTGCAGTCGTTCCCGGCCGCCATAGGGCGCAAAAATCTCCTCCAGCACGCCATGAAGCGATGCCTGCTCCTCCGCCATGCTGACGCCGCCGCCATGGGTGCGGACGAAGTCATGCGCCCGCCCCAGCGCCAGGATACGGTCGCGCAGGTCATCCGCCCCTTCCTGCATGCCCGGACGCTCGCGCGCCGACAGGCCGATGAGGCCGGCGATGACGGAAAAGATATTCTTGATCCGGTGCGAGAGTTCATGCGCGATCATCTCGCGCTCTTCGAGCATCAGCTTCTGTTCGTGAATCTCGGTGCAGGTGCCGATCCAGCGGATGATCTGCCCCTGCGCATCGCGGATCGGCAGGGCGCGGCCCAGCGTCCAGCGATAGAGGCCGTCGCGATGCCGCAGCCGATATTCGATTTCATAGGGATCACCGCTCGCCAGCGAATGGCGCCATTTCTCCCAGGCCTTGGGCTGGTCATCGACATGGAACATGCCGTTCCAGGCATCGCCATCGGTCGATCCGGCCGGCACGCCGGTATATTCATACCAGCGCGCATTATAATAATCATGATAGCCGTCGGGCAGGGTCGACCAGACCATTTGCGGCATGGTGTCGGCCAGGGTGCGGAACATGCGATCGCTGTCCGCCACCGCTGCCGCGTCGAGCCGCTGCTGGGCGATCACGTCGCGATCGCGGCGGCGCCCTTCCAGTTCCACCATCACCTGCCGCGCCAGCAGCGACAGCCCCTGGCGCTGCAGCGGGGTCAGATCATCGCGCGGCACCGTATCGATGACGCAGAGCGCACCCAGCGGCTCGCCATCGCCGCCGACCAGCGGCGCCCCGGCATAGAAACGGATATGCGGCGCACCAGTGACCAGTGCATTATCGATGAAGCGCGCATCCTGCGTCGCATCCGGCACGACGAAGATCTTGTCGCCCAGCATGGCAAGGGCGCAGAAGGAGACGTCACGCGGCGTCTCCTCCGCATCCAGCCCGACCCGCGCCAGAAAGCGCTGCCTTACATCCTCGACAATGCTGACGAGCGCGATCGGCGCCCCGCATAGTTGCGCGGCGAAGCTGGTGATATCGTCAAGGGTACGGAAACCGCCGGCGTCGAGATCATAAAGCGCCAGCAGCGCCGCCCGATCCGTTGCCAGGCCGCGTCCGTCAGCCATCGCTGACCCGCTCGATGTCGGCGCCGACGGCCGAGAGCTTTTCCTCCAGCCGCTCATAACCGCGATCGAGATGATAGACGCGGCTGACGATGGTCTCGCCTTCGGCAGCAAGACCGGCGAGGATCAGGCTCATCGAGGCGCGCAGATCGGTCGCCATCACCGGCGCACCGACCAGTTTGTCGACGCCACGCACCACGGCGGTGCGGCCGTTGACGCTGATGTCGGCACCCATGCGCGCCAGTTCAGGCACATGCATGTAGCGATTCTCGAAGATCGTCTCGGTCAGGACCGACGCGCCCTCCGCCTTGGTCAGCATCGCCATGAACTGCGCCTGCATGTCGGTCGGGAAGGCCGGGAAAGGCGCGGTCGACAGGGTCAGCGGCTTGAGCTTGCCGTCGGACGAAACGCGGATGCCGTCGCGATGCTCGTCGACCTGCACGCCAGCGTCGCGCAGCGCAGCCAGGATGGCGTGCATATCGTCGGCATTGGCGCCGATCAGGTCGAGCGAACCGCCGGTGATCGCCGCAGCGCAGGCATAGCTGCCCGCCTCGATACGGTCGGGCATGACACTGTAGGTCGCGCCGTGGAGACGATCGCGGCCGTGGATCACCAGCTTATCGGTGCCCACGCCCTCGATATCGGCGCCCATCGCGATCAGCAACTTGCAGAGATCGACGATTTCCGGCTCGCGCGCGGCATTTTCCAGGATGCAGGTGCCCTTGGCGAGCGAGGCCGCCATCAGCGCATTTTCGGTCGCGCCGACCGACACCACCGGGAAGGTATAGATGCCGCCGGGCAGGCCGCCATCGGGCAGGCTGGCGCGGACATAGCCGGCCGCGATCTCGATGATCGCGCCAAAGGCTTCCAGTGCCTTGAGGTGCAGGTCGATCGGCCGGTTGCCGATCGCGCAGCCGCCGGGCAGCGACACCCGTGCCTCGCCGGCGCGGGCGAGCAGCGGGCCGAGCACCAAGATCGACGCGCGCATCTTGCGCACGATGTCATAGGGCGCCTCGGTCGAAGTCACGCGACCGGCGCGCATCGTCATGACGCGGCCGAAATCCTCCGGACGAGCGCCCTCGATCATGGTCGACACGCCAAGCTGGTTGAGCAGATGGCCGAAGCTGTCGACGTCGGCCAGGCGCGGCAGATTGCGCAGCGCGACGGGCTCGTCGGTCAGCAACGCGCACGGCAGCAGCGTCAGGGCAGCGTTCTTAGCGCCGGAGATGGGAAGGCGGCCATTGAGTTGCTTGCCGCCGCGAATGTGAATGCGGTCCATTGGTTAGGTTTCATAGCGTCTATTGCGCGCCGTGCAAGGCGCGCGCGCGGTCGTTCGGCGTGAAAAACGGGCGGAGCCGGGCGTAGCGGAAGACTATTTTCGCGGATCGCCGCAACCTTGATCGAGTTTAGTGCGCCTTGCCGAAATGCAGCCAAAAGGAGGTTGGGGCGTTCTGCCATCGTAACAACAATTTCAAGAAGAAGGTGTATTGGTGGCGACGAGCTGTTTCGCGGAAAGACTGGCCAAGACGGTTCCCCTGTCCGACGCAGAAAAAGCAGCATTGGCTCGGCTGGAAGAAAATCCCCGCAAGATCAAGCGCGGGGCCATGATCCAGCGCGTCAACGAGACGATCACTGAGTTGTTCGTGCTGCGCGAAGGTCGGGTCATGAGCTATGTCATCCTGCCCGATGGCAGCCGCCAGATATTGCGCGTCTACTTCCCCGGCGATTTCATCGGTTCGGCCAGCACCATCTACAGCAAGGCACCGGAATCACTGGTCGCCCTGTCGGACGCCATCGTCTGCCCGTTCGACAAGCATGCGCTGCGCCGGCTGCTGGAGGAATATCCCCGCGTCGCTGCCCTTCTGTTCCTGCTGTCCAATGCGGAGCGGGTGGCGATGACCGACCGGCTTGCCTCGCTCGGCCGCACATCGGCCAGGGCGCGGGTCGCCTCCTTCCTGCTCGACATGTTCGACCGGCTGCGCGTGACCGACGACAGCATCACCGACAGTTTCGACCTGAAGCTGACGCAGGAGGAGATTGGCGACGCGATCGGCCTGACATCCGTCCATGTGAACCGGATGATCCGGCAGATGGAGCAGGAAAAGCTGATCAGCCGCGCCAATGGCCGGATCACGCTGGTCGACATGGCCCGGCTGGAAGAGATCGGCCATTATACCAACCGGCACAAGCATATGGACCTGGACTGGCTGCCCGCGATGAGCTGACGCGCCGCGCGTCAGGCCAGCAGTTCGACATCCCAATAGAGCCAGTCATGCCAGCTTTCGTGGAGATAGCCGGGCGGGAAGGCGCGGCCATGTTCCTGCAACTGCCAACTGGTCGGCCGGATCGGCTGGACATGCAATTGCATGCCCGCTTCGCGCGGGGTGCGCCCACCCTTCTTGAGATTGCAGGGCGAACAGGCGGTCGCGACATTTTCCCAGGTGGTGCGGCCACCCGCGCGCCGCGGCACGACATGGTCGAAGGTCAGATCCTGCGTCGTGCCACAATATTGGCAGCTGAAACGATCGCGCAGGAACAGGTTGAACCGGGTGAAGGCCGGATGCTCCGAGGGCCGCACATATTGCTTGAGCGCGATGACCGAGGGGATGCGCATCTGCAGGCTGGGGCTGTGGACTTCCCGCTCATAGGAAGAGACGATATCCACCCGCTTCAGAAAAATCGCCTTGATGGCGGTCTGCCAGGGCCACAGGCTCAGGGGATAATAGCTGAGCGGGGTATAGTCCGCATTCAAAACCAGCGCCGGGCAGTTTTCCGGATGCCGTATCAGGTCGGGATGGTACATAGTCGCCTCTACCCCCTTGCCGACGCCGCTGATCGACCAACAACGTGACAAGAGCATGACAGCATTAACGAATATCCGCCGTCAAGAGCCTGTATGACTCAATCCACCGCACCACAGCATCTTGTGAGTCGTTTCGCGCCAAGCCCCACCGGTCGATTGCATGTCGGCCATGGCTGGTCGGCGCTGATGGCGATGGACCTGGCACGGGCTGCGGGTGGCGCCTTTCGCCTGCGGATCGAGGATATCGACGGCACCCGCAGCCGGCCCGAACATGTCGACGGGATTGTCGAAGACCTGCGCTGGCTGGGCGTGGCATGGGATGGGGAGATCATCTTCCAGTCGCAGCGCCTGGTCGACTATGACGCGGCGCTCGACCGACTGCGCGCGATGGACCTGCTCTACCCCTGCTTCTGCACGCGCGCCGATATCCAGGCGAGCCTGACCGCGCCGCATGGCCCGGAAGGCCCGGTCTATCCCGGCACCTGTCGCGCCCTGCCGAACGCCGAGCGCACACAACGCATCGCGGCGGGCACGCCCCATGCCTGGCGGATCGACATGCAGGCGGCAGTCGCACTGGCGGGGCCACTTCGCTGGGCCGCCCTGCCCTATCCGCCCGATCCCCACGCGGCGCCCTCCGAAATAGCAACCGATCCGGCGGCGGCGGGCGATGTCGTGCTGGCGCGCAAGGATGCGCCGGCCAGCTATCATCTATCCTGCACGCTGGACGATGCGGCGATGGGCGTCACCCATGTGCTGCGCGGCAATGACCTGCGCGCCGCGACCGACATCCATCGCCTGCTGCAGGCGCTGCTCGACTTGCCAAGCCCCGCCTATATCCACCATCCGCTCCTGCTGGGCGCCGATGGCAAGAGGCTGGCGAAGCGGGACGGGGCGATCGCGCTCGCCGAACTGCGTAGCGCCCGCATGGCCCCACAGCGCCTGGCCGATGATCTGCGCGCCGGGCGCTTTCCGGTTGGCATCACCGCCGGAGCGGCCTAGCATCCCCCTATGACTACCGTGCTCGTCATCGCCCTGATCCTTGCCATGGCCGCGACCCTGTTCGCGCTGGTCCGCGGCATCATCGCCTTCCTCCAGGCGACGAAGGAGGAACTGAACCTGCCGGAAGGGGCGCCGCGCCCGTCCAGCCTGAAGCAGAACCGGATGATGATGAACCGCATCCTGTTCCAGGCCGGCGCCGTCATCATCATCGCCCTGTTGCTGATGATGAAGGGCAATGGCTGAGGGCTAATGGTCAAGCTCAACAAGATCTACACCCGCACCGGGGACGCGGGCACGACCGGTCTGGTCGATGGGTCGCGCCTGCCCAAATATGCGCCGCGCATGCAGGCGGTGGGTGACGTGGACGAGGCCAACAGCGCGATCGGCCTCGCCATCCTGGCGATCGGCGACAGGCCCGAAGCGGCCTGGCTGACCACCATCCAGAACGACCTGTTCGATCTGGGTGCCGACATCGCCACGCCGATCCCGGATGGCGCGGACGAGCCCTGGGCGCTGCGCATCATTGCCGGCCAGGTCGCGCGACTGGAGCAGCAGATCGACGACATGAACGCCGATCTCACTCCGCTCGACAGCTTCATCCTGCCGGGCGGCAGTCCGGCCGCAGCCGCCGTCCATCTCGCCCGTGCGATCACGCGCCGGGCCGAGCGCAGCGCCACGGCCGCCGCCACCGATGTCGCGCTCAATCCGCAGGCGCTGGCCTATCTCAACCGCCTGTCCGACCTGCTGTTCGTGCTTGCCCGCCGGCTGAACGACAATGGCGCGCGCGATGTTAAATGGGTGCCGGGCGCGTCAAGACAGGTATGATTTCAACGGCCTGGCTACCATCGGCCACGCTTTGCCTTGCAGCGCAACATTAACCCTATTCATTCAGAGCGCGTTTAGCCAATTCTCCAAATTTGCGGGTTATTCGCAATTAGTGAGAGGGCCAAGATGCAATTCTATCTGGCAACATCCTTCATCTTTCCGCGCAGCCTGCGCCTGCGCCTGTTCGCACTCTGTTTCGTCGCCACCCATCTGCCGCTGATCGGCTATATCAGCTGGGGCATGGCAACCGGCCGGATCGCACTGGCCGAGTTCCTGCTGCTGCTTGGCGCCACGCTGGTCGGCACGATCATGGCGCTGATGGGGATCGGCGCGCTGCTGAGTCCGATCCATGCGCTGGCCGATACGCTGCGCCCCGATAGCCCGGAGGCGCCGGTCCTGCCTGAAGTCGGCGACGTGATCCGCACCCTCTATGCCGGCGTCCACCGCGCCGCGACATCGACCCGCGCGCAGATGGACGAATTGCAGGTGGCGGCGCATGAAGATCCGCTGACCGGCATCGCCAACCGGCGCGGCCTGCTGGCGCAGATCGACGAGCTGCCGGTCGAAAAGCGCCAGGGCTGCATCGCGATCATCGACATCGATCATTTCAAGCAGGTCAATGACCGGCTGGGCCATGACGAGGGCGACCGGGTGCTGCGCGATTTCGCCACCCGCCTGTCGGCCCAGATCCGGCGCATCGACATGGTCGCGCGCTGGGGCGGCGAGGAATTTGCCGTCTTCTTCCAGCATTGCATCGAGGATGAGGCGAGCTGGTCACTGGCGCGCCTGGCCGAGCAGATTCGCGAGCATCCGCTGGGCGATGTCGATGGCCGCCCGATCACCTTTTCCGCCGGCATCTGTCGCTGGAAGGGCGAGGAGATGGACGAGGTGCTGCGCCTGGCCGACCAGGCGCTGTACGAAGCCAAGGCCAATGGCCGCAACCAGCTGCGCCGTGCCCGGCCGGAGCGCACCGCCGCCTGATTCTGCGCCGCGCCAGGGCGGCAAGGAACCGACCTGCCCGGTCATGCGCTTACCCCTTGCGAGAGCGGTGCAACCGTATCGAAAGGGGCGTGCATGGCCAAAATCTGGATCCAGCCCGGACAGGACGCGCTGGCGGAACGCTATCGCGCCGTCCGCGCCCTGACGCAGGCGCTGGCGGCGCCCCTGTCCGACGCGGATGCCACGGTGCAGTCGATGCCCGACGCGTCGCCCGCCAAATGGCATCTGGCTCATGTCAGCTGGTTCTTCGAGACCTTCGTCCTGCGCGATCATGTCGAGGGCTATCGCCCCTTCGACGACAGCTTCGCCTATCTGTTCAACAGCTATTATGAGGCGGAAGGCCCCCGCCATGCCCGGCCGATGCGGGGCATGCTGACCCGGCCGAGCCTGAACGAGGTGCGCGCCTATCGCGCCCATGTCGATGCAGCGCTGCTGGCCGCCATGCCGCATCTGCCGGAGGCCGCCTGCACGCTGGTGACGCTGGGACTCCAGCATGAGCAACAGCATCAGGAATTGCTGCTGACCGACCTGCAGCATCTTTTTTCGCTCAATCCCATCGCCCCTGCCCTGTTCGATGCGCCCAGGGCGATGCCCGCGCCGGTGCCCGGACCGCTGCACTGGATCGAGGGACGCGAGGGGCTGGTCGAGATCGGCGACGACGGCAAGGCCGGCTTCGCCTTCGATTGCGAGGGGCCGCGCCACAAGGTCTTCCTGCGCCCCCACGCCCTGGCCCACCGGCCGATCACCAATGGCGAATGGGTCAGCTTCATCGAGGATGGCGGCTATCGTGACCCGGCGCTCTGGCTGTCGGATGGCTGGGCCTGGGTCCAGGCGGAAGGGATCGAGGCGCCGCTCTACTGGCAGCGCGGCGAGAAGGGCTGGACCCGTTTCGGCCTGGACGGACGCCAGCCGGTCAATCCGGCCGCCCCGGCCTGCCATATCAGCCTGTATGAGGCAGACGCCTATGCCAGTTGGGCGGGCGCGCGCCTGCCGACCGAGGCGGAATGGGAAAGCGCGGCGCTCAACATCGCGCCGACCAGTGGCGAGCAACTGGACGGCACCGCCTGCCCCCGCCCCCGCGCCGCCGAAGACGGCACCAGCCTGACCCAGATGTTCGGCGATGTATGGGAATGGACCGGCAGCGCCTATCGCCCCTATCCCGGCTTTCGCACCGCCCCCGGCGCAGTCGGCGAATATAATGGCAAGTTCATGTCCGGGCAGTTCGTGCTGAAGGGCGGCAGCTGCGCCACCCCGCGCGGCCATGTCCGCGCCAGTTACCGCAATTTCTTCCACCCCCATCAACGCTGGCAGTTCACGGGACTGCGGCTGGCCAAGGATCTGTAAGCCCCATGCTGCTGACGCACGACATGCCCGCCGCCCGCACCATCGACCCGGCATTCCGCCGCGACATATTGGCCGGCCTTGCCCGATCGCCCAAGGCGACCCCGCCCATCTGGTTCTACGACCGGCGCGGATCGGAATTGTTCGAGGATATTACCGACCTGCCCGAATATTATCCGACCCGCACCGAAACCGCGCTGCTGGCCGGCCATGGCAGTGATTTCGCCGCCGCCATCGGCTCCGGCCGGGCAGTGGTGGAATTCGGCGCCGGCAGCGCGCGCAAGACGCCGCATCTGCTGCGCGCGATCGCCCCCGCCGCCTATGTGCCGATCGACATCAGCGGCGATTTCCTGCGCGCGAGCAGCGCCGAACTGGCCAGCGCCTTTCCCGGCCTGCCGGTGCTGCCGCTGGTCGGCGACTTCACCGGCGCTTTGGCCCTGCCCGATGCGATCGACGGCCTGCCACGGCTCGGCTTCTTCCCCGGCTCCACCATCGGCAACAGCGAGCCGGACACCGCCGTCGACCTGCTGCGCGCGATGCGCCGACTGCTAGGCGACGAAGCGATGCTGCTGATCGGCATGGACCGGATCAAGGACCGCGATCGGCTGATCGCCGCCTATGACGATGAAGCCGGTGTCACCGCCGCCTTCAACCGCAACCTGCTGGTGCGGATCAACCGCGAGCTGGAGGGTGACCTGCCGGTCGATGCCTTTGCCCATCGCGCCATCTGGAATGACGAGAAGGCGCGGATCGAGATGCACCTGGAAGCGACCGAGCCGCTGCATTTCCATGTCGCCGGCCAATGTTTCCACATGGCAGCGGGCGAGACCATCCATACCGAGAGCAGCCATAAATATGGCGCGCGCGACGAGCGCCTGCTGCTGCGCGCGGGCGGGTGGGAACCCATGGCCGAATGGATCGACCCGGACGGCCTGTTCGCGCTGGTGCTGGCGAAGGCGGGATAGAATCTGCCCGGAAATTTTACGCGACAGTCGAAGTTCACAGTGTCGTAGGGCTGATTTCGGCCAAATGCACCGGCTATGCGCCTGCCACGCGCCGGTGAAACGACAGTTGCGCGACAATCGGGTCATGGCGACGCGACACGGACGCGACAGCGAGGCGACAGTGAAGCGACACTGGGCGGCTGAAACGCCATGGTGCGGGGTGGGAATGGAGCGCGGCTTCCATCGCCCAGGATAGATCAGAGAAAGGCCGAGTAGGAAAGCGAGGGTGAAACTCTTGCCGCGGCCCGGCAACTGGCATCGAAACCGAAGATGCGATATGATAAAATCATATCGGAATGGAGGCAGGCATGGCCGCGAAAGCAATCACCGTGACGCTGGGCGAAATGACATCCCATGCCGAGCGCCATCTGGCATCCGGCCGCTATGCATCCATGAGTGAAGTCATGCGCGCTGGCCTGCGTGCGCTGGATCGGGAAGAGGCTGTCCTGGACGAACTGGTGCGCGTCCGCGTGGCAGAAGCGCTGGCCGATCCGCGTCCCCCGATGCCGCTTGACAAGGCATTTGCGCAGGTCAGGGCCGCGATCGACAAGGCATGAGCCATCATGTCCGATTGTCGGCATTGGCGATCGAGGATCTGGTTGCGATTCACCATTGGGTGCGTGTGGAGGCCGACCTCGCCACGGCCGACCGCTATCTGGCCCGGATCGAGGAGCGCGTTGCCGCACTGTCCGACCTCCCCGATCGCGGATCTCCACGCGATGATCTGATCACGGGCCTGAGGACGTTGACCTTCGAGCGCCGGCTATTGATCGCCTATCATGTGGACGGAGAGATGGTCACCGTTCAGCGCGTCATCCATGCGGTGCGCGATCTGGGGCCGATGCTTCAGACAGTCTGAAGCCGGTGCCAATCCGCTTATTCCGTCGCGAGCAGCAGGTCGCGCAGGTCGTGCAGGCTGGGCAGGACCGCGCTGGCCGCAAGCACCAGTTCCTCGGTCGGCGGCAGGAGGTCGGGAACCATCACCGTCGCCATGCCCGCCGCCACGCCGGCGCGGACGCCGGCATGGCTGTCCTCCACCGCGACGCAATCGGCCGGATCGACGCCCAGCCGCTCGGCCGCCAGCAGATAGGGCTGCGGGTCGGGCTTGGGGCGGTCGACGTCATTGCGGGTGACGACGGTCTGGAAATAAGGAAGCAGCCCGGCCTTCTCCAGCCGCTGCTGAGCATAGGGGGCCATGGTCGAAGTCGCGATCGCCATCGGGATGCCGGCCCTGGCCAGATGATCCAATATCACCTCAGCACCCGGCCGCAGCGGAATGCCTGCCTCCAGCGCGGCGACGAACAGCGCGTCACTGTCGGCATAGAATTGATCGACCGGGAAGTCCGGCCCCATGCGGTCGGCCAGCATCCGCAGATTCTCGTCGCGATGGATGCCGACCATCGACAGCAGCATCTCGTCCGACATCGGCCAGCCCATCGCCGCGCCGGTGCGGGCGAAGGCATCGCGATGCGCGGCCTCCGTATCCAGCAGCGTGCCGTCCATGTCGAAGATGACGGCGCGGATCGGGTTGGGCAGCGCTGCGGCGGCTTGCGGCGGCGCGTCGGAAAGGGATGCGGTGCTTGCCATGCCCCTCATATGGGGTGTGCGGTGCAATATTTCCATTGCAAAGCGCAGCATTGGGCCTGCAATTTTCCTATTGCAGCTGCGTCCTATTCGACGACCTGCGCGGTCCAGACGGGGATCCAGCGCCAGGCGCCACGGCATTCCCCCATGCTGGTCGCTTCGGTCAGGCGGAAGCGGCTGCCATCCCAGACATAGGTCTGGCTGGTGCCGCAATCGCCGATGCCGCGCCCCTTGGCGAAGCTTTGCAGCAGCGACTTTTCGGGCGCCCAGCCGGCATTCACCAGGGTGGGATGGCCGATCTCCTCCGTGCCCCAGCCGGGCGCATAGTCGAACGGCGCGAAGCGGAAGCTGCGGCGGCCCGGAATGCCGCTGGCGATCACCGGCACGGTGGTGAAATTATAGGCGCCAGAGCCACAGGGAACCAGGATCAGCGTGTCATTCTTCGACAGGCGATGCAGTTCGGACTGGCCATTGGCCATCTCGTCGGTGCAGCCGGTGAACTTGCCGAGCGCGGTCCGCTCCTCGCGCCACAATGCGGCCGGCGCATCGCCCGTCGCGATGACCGCGCGATGGATCGCCGGCGTCGGCGGCGCGACCCGCACCGCGAGCGGACCGAGCGGCCCGGTCGCGACCAGCGCGGTGGTGGTGCCGGCCCGGCCCTGGCGCGCATCCATGTAGCGGATTGCCGCGCCCGCGCCCGCGAGCGAGGGACGACCGAGCAACCGGTTGCCGGTGCGCACTTCCATCGTGCTGCCGCGCGCCATCGCGATCGCCAGCGCCGACGCCTGCGGCCCGCGCAAGGTGGCGTCGCCATCGCGCGCGGTCACTGTCGCGACCTTGCGGCCGTCGACCAGGAAGCTGACGTCGGAGGAACCCTTGGCATCGCGGCTGACCCAGACTTCGGCCGCGGCATCGGGACCGGCCGAACGGGCGACGCCGACCATCACCGGATTGTCGGGCCAGTCGCCGCCGGGCAGCAGCGACACCGCCTCGCACCAGTTGCGATTGTCGCAACCGATGGTCCAGTCCTTGTAGGTTTCAAGCATGCCAGGCTTGGGCGCGGGCGCGTTGGTCTGCGCCGTTGCCATGCCAATGGTGCCGATGGCCGTTAAGACGACCGCGAAAAATCTAAGTTCCCCCATCGGTTAACCATAACCGATTTGTTAAGCCGGGGGTAGGGCCTCTGTTAAGTAATCGAAATGATTTGGTTAAAGGCTTAACATCAACCCGGCCAGCGCCGCGCTCATCAGATTGGCCAGACTGCCGGCGACCAGCGCCTTCAGCCCCAGCTTGGCGATCATCGGCCGCTGATTGGGGGCGAGATTGCCGGTCACCGCCATCTGGATCGCGATCGAGCTGAAATTGGCAAAGCCGCACAGCGCAAAGGTGATGATGGCGATGGTCGAGGGCGACAGGCCGTCCTGCACCTGGCCGAGATTGATATAGGCGACGAATTCGTTGAGCACGACCTTGGTACCGAACAGGCCGCCAGCCACCTGCGCTTCGTTCCAGGGGATGTTGAGCAGATACATGACCGGCGAGAAGACATAGCCGAGCAGCTGCTGGAAGCTGAGTTCGGGATAGCCGAAGATGCCGCCAATACCGCCAAGGATGCCGTTGGCGAGTGCCACCAGCGCAACGAAGGCCAGCACCATGGCGCCGACGGCGACGGCCAGCTTGACGCCGGTCTGGGCGCCCTGCGCCGCCGCCATGATGATGTTGGCGGGCTTTTCCTCGTCATGGGTAGCGACCGGCATGGGTTCGCCCGGCGTGGTTTCCGCATTCAGCACCGCCGCGACCGCAGCCGCACGGCGCGTTTCGGGCAGGTGGATATCATCCTCCAGCGGCAGTTCCGGTTCGCATTCCGGCTCGTCGGGCATCATGATCTTGGCCATCAGCAGGCCGCCGGGTGCCGCCATGAAGCTGGCCGCGAGCAGATAGTCGATCTTGATCCCCATCGAGGCATAGGCCGCCAGGATGGTGCCGGCGACGCCCGCCATGCCGCTGGTCATCACCGCGAACAGTTGCGGCCCGTTGAGGCCGGCGAGATAGGGACGGATCACCAGTGGGCTTTCGCTCTGGCCGACGAAGATGTTGGCGGCGGCGCACAGGCTTTCCACCTTCGACACGCCCGTCACCTTCTCGATCGCGCCGCCGACCCAGCGGACGATGAACTGCATGATGCCCAGATAATAGAGGATCGACACCAGGCTGGCGAAGAAGATGATCACCGGCAGCGCGGCGATGGCGAAGCTGGCGCCGCCGATTTCGGGCTTGGCCAGCGGGCCGAAGATGAAATTGGTCCCCGCCTGCGCATAGCCCAGCAGATTGGCGACGCCGTGCGACATGCCCGCGATGATGGCGCGTCCGGCCGGCACATAGAGCACCAGCAGCGCGATCCCCGCCTGCAGCAGGAAGGCCGCGCCGACCACGCGCAGCCGGATCGCGCGGCGGTTGGAAGAGAGGGCAAAGGCAATGGCAAGAATCAGCAATATGCCGGCGAGGCCGATAAGAAGATGCATGAAGCGCTTTCGCGGGAATGGGCAAACCGCGCGACTATACAGGGCCAGCGCGCGGAAACCAGCAGGGAATCCCGCCCCGCGATATAAATGAGATAGCCTCGCTTTTTATCGACAAATCGATCAGAACCATGACGACACAGAAGATGCGATGGGGAGAGGCGATGCTGATGGAAACCGACAAGCCCGGTGCCGCTACGGAATGGCGGCGTCATTATATGCTGCCGATCGCGGCCGCGCTCGGCTATGCCACCAGCGTCATCCATATCTATGGGCTTGGCCCCTATATCCAGCCGATCAGCGACCAGTTCGGCTGGACGCGGACGCAGGTGACGGTGGGCCTGACCCTGTCCACCCTGGTCCAGGCCGTCTTTTCCGTGCCGATCGGCCTGATGGTCGACCGGTTGGGGCCGCGCCTCTTCGGACTGGTCGGCGTGCTGCTGACCTGTGGCGCCTTTGCCCTGCTGGGCACGGCGACCGGCAGCCCCGGCCAATGGTATCTGCTCTGGGCGCTGCTGGCGCTCGCCACCCTGCCGGTGCAGGCGACGATCTGGACCAGCGCCGTCGCCACCCGGTTCGAGGCGTCGCGCGGCCTGGCCTTTGCCATCACCCTGTGCGGCGCATCGATCGCGGTCGCCATCTTTCCGCTGATGGGCAGCTGGCTGATCGGCCAATATGGCTGGCAACGCGCCGCGCCGATCCAGGCGGCGATCTGGGCCGCGTGCAGCTTTCCGCTGATCTGCCTCTTCTTTCGTGGCGCGCGAGATCGGCGGCGCGGCGAGGCCGAGACGGCCAATGCCGCAGTGCCCGCGATCGGTGCCACGCTGGCGGAGGGGGTGCGCTCCTCCATCTATCATCGCCTGCTGCTCGCCAGCCTGCTCTTCACCTTCACCATCATCGCCCTGGTCGTGCATTTCGTGCCGATCCTGACCGATCGCGGCGCGGACCCGATGCGGGCGGCCGGCATAGCCTCGGTCGTGGGCCTCTGTTCGATCATCGGCCGGCTGGCGACCGGCCTGCTGCTCGACCGGTTCCGTGGATCGCTGGTCGGTGCCGGCGTCTTCCTGCTGCCGGCGGCTGCCAGCCTGCTATTGCTGGGCGCCGGAAACAATGTCGCGCTGCTGATCGCGGCGGCCGCGCTGATCGGCCTGACACTGGGCGCGGAGGTCGACGTGATCGTCTATCTCACCACCCAGCATTTCGGCCTCAAGACCTTTGGCGGCCTTTATGGCGGGCTGCTGATGGCACTATCGGTCGGCACCGCCACCGGGCCATTGGGCGCGTCGGCGATTTTCGACCGCTTCGGCAATTACGCGCCCTTCCTGTGGATAACGCTTGTCCTGATGGTCGGTAGCAGCCTCGCGCTTGCCAGCCTGCCGCGCCCGGCCTTTGCCCGGCCGCGCGGCCATTGAGGGGGCATTGACATAAAGCGCTACAAAGCCGCCACGTCGAGACATCGCGAGGATATATGGCGCGCCTAGTCCTGCCCTTCTGACAGTCCACAGACGACAGAAGGGTAGAGCGAGATGATGCAGGATGGCGCGCATGACGACCATGGCCATGGCCTGGCCGATGACCTGGCGCAGATGCGCAAGCTGGCCGGCGAGGCGATGGGCCGCCGCCGCACGTTGCGCCTGCTCTTTTCGGCCGGCAGCGCCGCGCTGATCACCGCCTGTGGTGGTGGCGGCAGTGACAGCGACACTGACACATCGACCGCCACGCCGACGCCCACCCCTACCCCGACGCCAACACCCACGCCGACCCCGACGTCGAGCAGTTGCATCGCCGATCCGGAGGAAACCAACGGCCCCTATCCGGCGGACGGGTCCAACAGCAGCAATGGCAGCGTCGTCAATGTGCTGGACGATACCGGCATCGTGCGCACCGACATCCGGTCGAGCTTCGGATCCTCGAGCGGCACCGCCGAGGGCATCTATATGCAGCTCACCATCACGGTGGTGAACGTCAATGGCAGCTGCGCGCCGCTGGAGGGCTATGCCGTCTATATCTGGCATTGCACCCGCGACGGCCTCTATTCGCTCTACACCGTGCCGGGCGAAAATTACCTGCGCGGCGTGGGGGTGACCGATGCCAATGGCCAGGTGACCTTCACCAGCATCTTCCCCGGCTGCTATGACGGGCGCTTCCCGCATATCCATTTCGAGGTCTATCCCAGCCTGGCCAAGGCGACCAGCTATGCCAATCGCGTGCTGACGTCGCAGTTCGCGATGCCGACGGATGCCTGCAACACGGTCTATGCGACCAGCGGCTATTCCAGCAGCAAGACCAATTTCGCCAAGATCACCACCAGCAGCGACAATGTGTTCGGCGACAACACGTCGGCCCAGGTCGCGGCGATGACGCCCACCATGACCGGCGATACGACCAATGGCTTCACCGGCACGGTGACGGTCGGCATCGCCATCTGACAGGAATTATGCGGATGACTTTGCAGGGATCGCCTTCAATCGATATGCTGACCGCCAATATGGACGGATCGCGCATATTGGTGGTCGACGATGATGCGGACATCCGCATCCTGTTGTCGGATTTTCTGGAGCAGCATGGCTTTGCCGTGACCGCGGTCGCGGACGGCGTGGCGATGGATCAGGCGCTGGCGGCGCAGACGTTCGACATTGCCGTGCTGGACGTGATGATGCCCGGCGAGGACGGGCTGTCGATCCTGCGGCGGCTGGCCGCGAGCGGCGACCTGCCGATCATCATGCTGTCGGCGATCGGCGGCGATATCGACCGCATCGTCGGGCTGGAAATGGGGGCGGAGGATTATCTGCCCAAGCCGTGCAATCCGCGCGAACTGCTCGCCCGCGTCCGCACCGTGCTGCGCCGCAATCGCCGCCAGACATCGGAACCGCAGGTGCCCGCCGGGCAGCGGCTGCGCTTTGCCGGCTGGCAGGTCGACATGGGCGTGCGCCTGCTGACCGACCCTGACAATGTCGTCGTCACCTTGACCGATGGCGAGTTCCGCCTGCTGCGCGCCTTCATCGAACATCCGCGCCGGGTGCTGAGCCGCGACCAGTTGCTCGACTATTCGGCCGGCAGCGACGCGGAAAGCTATGACCGGGCGATCGATGTCCAGGTCAGCCGCCTGCGCCGCAAGCTGGAACGTGGCGAGATGGGCGACGAACTGGTCCGCACGATCCGCAACGAAGGCTATATGTTCACCGCCGAGGTCCGCCCGGCGTGAGCCCGGCGATGCTGCCGGGCGCCGGCGAGCCGGGACGCTACAATCCCTCGATCCTGACCCGGATCGTCTTTCTGGTCGCCGCCACCCTGTTGCTGGCGCTGGGCGCGATGATGCTGGTCGCCTTTCGCGGCCCCCCGCCCCATGCCCGGCCGATGATGCTGGTGGAGGCGACCGGCCTGCTGCGCGGCGGCACCCAGCCGCCCGGAAGCTGGCAGATCAGCCGCTATCAATCCGATCGCGCCCCCGCGCCCGACGCGGGGCAGGAAAGCAACCGTGCGGGAGCCGAGCGCATTGCCGGCCTGCTGGGCGTGCCCGCCAATGCGGTGGCGTTGATCCAGGAACGACCGCCGATCGGCATGCCGCGTCCCGGACCGGAGATCGAGCCCCGGCCCGACATGGGGATGGAGTTCGACCCCGGCCGGATGATGCTGCGCGGCAACTTTGCCCTGGCCGTGCGCGAGGATGGCAGGAACTGGTCGGTGCTGCTGGGGCGGCAAGGGCCGAACTGGCGCTGGTATGCGATCACCCTGTCGCTGATGGCGGGCATCTTCATCCTGCTGCTGCTGCCGGCCTATTGGGTGGCGCGGCGCATCACCCAGCCGATCCGCCTGCTGGCCGAAGGCGCCGCGCGCGAGCGCCCCGAACGCGCAGAGCCGCTGCCGATCGGTGGCCCGCCCGAGGTGCGCGCCATGGGCATCGCCTATAATCACATGCGCGCGCGGATCGCCGATTATGTGTCGGAACGGACCGCCATGCTGGTGGCGATCGCCCATGACCTGCGCACGCCGATGACGCGCCTGTCCTTCCGCCTGGAACAATTGCCCGACGGCCCGCGCGCCAAGGCACAGGCCGACGTGCAGGAAATGCGGGCGATGGTCACCGACCTGCTCGACTTCATGCGCGAAGGGACCGAAGGGCGCCAGCGCGCCCGCATCGACCTGTCGGCGATCGTCGAGACGCTGGCCGACGACCTGGCCGACATGGGCCATGACGTCGCCGTCACCGCCAGCCAGCGCGCGGTGATAGAGGGCGACGCGCTCGCACTGCGCCGCTGCATCGGCAACATGGTCGAGAATGCGGTGCGCTATGGCGGATCGGCGCGGGTCTGCCTGCGCGTCGAGGGCCACCGGGCGATCGTCGATGTGGTCGATTCCGGCCCCGGCGTTCCGCCCGAGATTCTCGACCGGCTGTGCGAGCCTTTCTATCGCGGCGAAGCCTCGCGCAATCGCGAGACCGGTGGCGTGGGCCTCGGCCTGTCGATCGCCCGCACCATTGCCGAAGGGCATGAGGGCAGCATCGGCTTTGCCAACCGGGCCGAGGGCGGATTGCGGGCGACGGTGATCCTGCCGCTCGATCGCTAAAGCATCATCCCCTTCAGTTCCTGCAACACCATCGCGGTCGGCATCGACAGGAACATCGCCACCAGAAAAGGTGCCAGCGTCGCCGCGATCAGGATCAGCAGGCTGCGCAGGTCGACCGGCAGGAAACGCATGGCATAGACGTTGGACACCACGCCATAGAGGTCGGCCGCCGCCGAAAAATCCGGCGCGGAGAGAAGATCGGACTGTTCCTTCGCGCTGCCATCGAACCAGCGATCCTCGAACGACCGGCCCAGCGCCACCGCCAGCGCACCATAATGCATCGCGTTGCGCCGCCAGGCCCGCGCCATGACCGGGCGGAACACGCCCAGCGGCGCAACGCACAGCAGCAGCACCAGCGCCACCGTGCCACCGATCAGGAAGCCGCCGGTCATCGGCGTCGCTGCACCCTGGAGATGGACATTGGCGAAACGGCCTGCGGTGATGCAGCCGATCCCCAGCGCAAAGGTGCCGAAGGCCCGGACCGACTGGGCCAGAAAGCCCAGGCCGCCGGCATTGTCGGGATGGGCGACGACCAGCCGCAGGTCCATGGCCGCGACCTTGTGCAGCAGCCGCGTCCACACGAGGATGCGCCAGAGCCAGCCCATGAGCAGCGTCAGCAACAGCGGCAGGCTGACCAGCATATGCCACCAGCCGGCCGCCGATAGCCGCCCCGGCCCGGCGATGGTCCAGGCCGGCAGGCCATGGTTCGAAATACCGGTCGCGAACAGCCACAGGATGATCGCATAGGCGGCGAGCAGCACCAGCAGTTCGGCGACCGGCGCACGCACCGCCGCGCGCGCCCTGGCCAGTTCAGCCTTCAATCCGTCCCCGGCATCAGGCGGGATCAGCCCGGAAATGGCGAAATGGCGCACCACCGCGCCCAGCCGCCGCGCGGTTTCGACATGGGCGACCAGCAGGAGCGGCACGGCAAAGGCGAAGCGGGCATGCGCCCCGATGTCGCGCAGGAAATGGCGCAGATCGCCGGCCCGGTCATGGCCCGGCAGGACGAGGATGAGCAGCAGGAGCGGCAACCAGCCGACCGCCAGCGCAAGCAGGGCGCGGACGCGCACCGTGGGCAGGGCCGGCACCGACAGGCGGACAAGGCCGGGCAGCCCGCGCGGCGGACCCCATTCGAACAGGTCGTGCCCCTCCGCATCCGCTTCGTTGGTCACTTGCACGCCCTTCCGCTTCGCCTCGGCTCATGAGAACCGCGACGATAGGAAGCATGCCCTTCCCGCCTATCGGGATTTATGCTGAGCCAACCGGAAAATAGCGGCCGTCACGGGTTGGCGGACTTGCCGTCCTTCTTGGCCTTGTGCGCCTTGAGCAACGCGTCGATCTCGACGATCCGCTCGCGTTCCGGCGTGCCCTTGGGCAGGCCCTTGAGGCGGCATTCGGCCCATAATTTGCGCCGCTCGGATTCCAGCGCCTTGAGATAGAGATCGGCCATTGCAGCCTCCTGGATAAAGGAAAAGGGCCGGCGCCTCGCGACACCGGCCCTTTCATATCTTGTCTAGCCGAAAATCAGGCGGCCTGCATATGGGCCGCCCTGAAACATCAGGCGGCCTTCGAGCGGCTCATGCGCTTGCGCTCGTTCGGATCGAGGTAGCGCTTGCGCAGACGGATGGTCTTGGGCGTGACTTCGACCATTTCATCGTCGTCGATGTAAGCGATCGCCTGTTCCAGCGTCATCTTCTTGGGCGGGGTCAGGCGGACGGCGTCGTCCTTGCCGCTGGCGCGGAAGTTGGTCAACGCCTTCGACTTCATCGGGTTGACTTCAAGGTCTTCCGGCTTGGCGTTTTCGCCGATGATCATGCCTTCATAGAGGGCTTCACCCACGCCGACGAACAGGATGCCGCGATCTTCCAGCGGACCCAGCGCATAGGCATTGGCTTCGCCGGCGCCGTTCGAGATCAGGACGCCATTCTTGCGGCCTTCGATCTTGCCCTTGTGGGGGCCGTACTTCTCGAACAGGCGGTTCATGATGCCGGTGCCGCGCGTGTCGGACAGGAATTCGCCATGATAGCCGATCAGGCCGCGCGAGGGCGCGGAGAAGGTGATGCGGGTCTTGCCACCGCCCGAGGGACGCATGTCGGTCATCTCGGCCTTGCGGATGTTCATCTTGTCGACGACCGTGCCCGAGAATTCGTCGTCCACGTCGATGACGACGGTTTCGTAAGGCTCGGTCTTGCCGCCATTTTCGTCTTCGCCGAACAGCACGCGCGGACGCGAGATGCCGAGTTCAAAGCCTTCGCGGCGCATGGTTTCGATGAGGACGCCCAGCTGCAGTTCGCCACGGCCAGCGACTTCGAAGCTGTCCTTGTCGTCCGATTCCGTCACCTTGATGGCGACGTTGGATTCGGCTTCGCGGGCCAGACGGTCGCGGATCATGCGGCTCGTCACCTTGCTGCCTTCACGGCCCGCCATCGGCGAATCGTTCACGGCAAAGCGCATCGACAGGGTCGGCGGATCGATCGGCTGTGCCTTGATCGGGGTGCTGACCTGCGGGTCGGAAATGGTGTTGGCGACGGTCGCGACAGTGAGGCCGGCGAGCGAGATGATGTCGCCTGCCTTGGCTTCTTCGACCGGCACACGGTCCAGGCCCTGGAACGACATGATCTTCGACGCACGGCCGGTTTCGATCACATTGCCTTCAGCGTCGAGCGCGTGGATCGGCTGGTTCACCTTGACCGTGCCCGACTGGACGCGGCCGGTCAGGATACGACCCAGGAAGTTGTCGCGATCGAGCAGCGTCACGAGGAAGCTGAACGGCGCGTCCTGGTCCAGCGACGGCGGCGGGACATGGTCGACGATCTTCTGGAACAGCGGCTCCAGCGTGCCTTCACGGCGCTGCGAATCCTCGCTGGCATAGCCGTTGCGGCCCGAGGCGTAGAGGACGGGGAAGTCGAGCTGTTCGTCGGTGGCGTCGAGCGTCACGAACAGGTCGAACACTTCGTCCAGCACTTCCTGGATGCGCTCGTCGGGACGGTCGACCTTGTTGACGACGACGATGGGCTTCAGGCCGAGAGCAAGGGCCTTGCCGGTCACGAACTTGGTCTGCGGCATCGCGCCTTCCGACGAGTCGACCAGCAGGATCACGCCGTCGACCATCGAGAGGATGCGCTCCACTTCGCCGCCGAAGTCAGCGTGGCCGGGCGTATCGACGATGTTGATGCGGGTGCCGTTCCATTCGACCGAGGTGGGCTTCGCCAGAATGGTGATGCCGCGTTCCTTTTCCAGGTCGTTCGAGTCCATGGCGCGCTCTTCGACGCGCTGGTTGTCGCGGAAGGTGCCGGACTGGCGGAAAAGCTGGTCGACGAGCGTGGTCTTGCCATGGTCGACGTGCGCGATGATCGCGATATTACGCAGGGACATGTCTTGCCTTTGGGATATGGGGCTCCCCTGGCCGACACAAGGCCGCGCAGAGGCTTCGGGCGCGCCCCTACAGGAAATGACGCGATGCGGCAAGGGCAGCGGAAGGATCGGCCGAAGCGCAGATGAATATCCTGTCATGTTATGATGTTTCCCTTGCCCCGCTGTGGCAGCCGCCTATGACACCGCGTCAGGTTCGCACCCTGAAAAGAAAAGGACACCCCATGCGGCTGACCGCCACCCTTGGCTTTGCTTCCCTCCTCGCCCTTTCCCTGTCCCACCCTGCCCTCGCCCAGAAGGATGGCGCGCCCGACGCGGCCAAGCAGCATGCCGAGCAGACGGCGGACGAGATCGCCAAGAACTGGGCCAGCGCCCCGGTCGAGGAAGTGACCAAGACCAGCAAGGGCACGGCCAGCGTCGACGGCAAGTCGATCGCCTACACCGCGACCGCCGGCACGCTGACCATCCGCGACGCCCAGGGCAAGCCGACCGCCAGCGTATTCTACACCGCCTATACCGCGCCGGGTAAGCATCGGCCGCTGACCTTCTTCTACAATGGCGGTCCCGGATCGGCCTCGCTGTGGCTGCGCATGGGCAGCTTTGCGCCCGATCATGTCCGCACCGGCAATCCCGAGGCGGTCGCGCCCGCGCCCTTCGATGTCGGCCCCAATCCCGACAGCCTGATCGGCAGCACCGATATGGTGTTCCTGGACGCGGTGGGATCGGGCTATTCGCGGCCGCTGGGCGATGCCAAGGGCGCCGATTTCTATGGCGTTGACCAGGATGTCGATGCCTTTGCCAAGGCGATCCTGCGCTACACCACCAAGAATGGCCGCTGGGGCGACCCCAAATATATTTTCGGCGAAAGCTATGGCACCACCCGATCGGGCGCGCTGGCCTATCAACTGGAAGATCGCGGCATGGCGCTGAACGGCGTCATCCTGCTGTCCTCGATCATGAATTATGGCATCCGCCAGTCGGGCTTCGACACCATCCATATCGGCTATCTGCCCAGCTATGCGGCGACCGCCTGGTATCATAACCGGGTACCCGGCGGCCGCCCGGCCAGCCTGGAAGCCTTTGTCGAGGAAGCGCGCCAGTTCGCCAACGGCCCCTATGCCGCCGCGCTGCTGAAGGGCCAGGACATCAGCGCCCAGGAAGAGGACGCCGTCGCCCAGCAGATGAGCCGCTTCACCGGCCTGTCAGTCGATTATCTCAAGCGCGCCAATCTGCGCGTCAGCCTCAGCCGCTTCCGCAAGGAATTGCTGCGCGACGGGCGCGAAACGCTGGGCCGGTTCGACAGCCGCTACAAGGGGATCGACGAGGATGCGGCGGGCGAGGATCCCGAATATGATCCGTCGGACACCGCTATCAGCGGCCTCTATGTCGGCAGCTTCCTGGATCAATTGACCAACAAGCTCGGCTATCAGACCGACCTCAGCTATCGGCTGAGCGCACGCGAAGGTGGCGCCTTCAACTGGGACTGGAGCCATGAGCCGCCGTCGGGCCGCAAGCAGAATGTCGCCGACGTCACCGCCGACCTCAGCACCGCGATGCGCATCAACCCGCATCTGCGCGTGCTGTCGCTCAATGGCTATTATGACATGGCGACGCCCTTCTTCTCGACCGAGCGCGACCTGAAGCACATGATGCTGGAGCCGGCGCTGCGGCCGAACCTGCAGTTCAAATATTATCCGGCGGGCCACATGGTCTATCTGAACCCGGAAGCACTGCACCGGATGCGCCTCGACATGGAGCGCTATTACGCCGAGGGCGCGCGCTGACCTGATTTCCCGTCGTCATTCCCGCGGAAGCGGGAACCCATCTCCTGACTTGGCGCATAATTGCATCGTCGGGAGATGGATCCCCGCTTCCGCGGGGATGACGGCGAGGGTCAATAGCGCAACTTCGGATACCAGTCGGCCGGCCGCCCTTCGGGCGTCAGGTCGAGGATCGACCAGAGCGCGGCGATGTCGGGCGCGTCGCGGGGATCCTGGCCCGGATCGGCCATTTCGCGTCCCATTTCGCTCATCCAGAAGAGCCGCACCTGATCGCCGTCGCGGCGATAGACGATCAGCGCGGGATATTCGCCGTCCGGCTGGAGCAGGTCGAGATCGCGGGCATAATCGTCGCCGATCGTCTGGATGAAGTCGGTGTTGCGCCAGCCCCGCTCCTGCGCGAAGGCGAATTGCCGTTCGACCGGGCTGCGGCTCAATATCTTGTAGGCAACGCGCTGCTTGATGTCGGCGGCATTGCCATCGACCGCGCCGATCCAGTTGGTACACATCGGGCAGGGCCGTTCACGTTCCGGCCCATACATCCAATAGTAACTGACCAGCACGTCCTTGTCGCCGAACAGGTCGACCAGGCCGACCTCGAAGCCCTGTTCGTCCTTGAAGCGATAATCCTTCGTGATCAACGGGCCGGGCGGCAGCGCCTGGCGCTGGGCGGTCAGGCGCGTCATGTGGCGACGAAATTCGATTTCCGCCGCCAGCAGATCCTGCCGCGCCTTCGCATAGTCCGCGCTTTCGCCGGGGAATGCCGGCTGGCGATGCGCCGCCATGTCGGCGGCCGCTGTCAATTGTTCGTCCATGGCTTCTCTCCTCCCGCGCCGAACGCGGCGCGGGAGGAGAAGGTTCAATGGTCGCTGGCGGCGAAGGCGCCGATGCCGGTTTCCGCCCGCACCCGCTGCGCCGGATAGCCGGCCTTGTCGACGGCCGCGCGGGGCGATCGGTCGAGCCGGGAGATAAGCCAGATGGCGATGAAGCCGGCCGGGACCGAGAAGATCGCCGCCGAGCTATAAGGGAAAGGCGCCGGGCCGAGGCCGAAGGTGGTGGTCCACACCGCCGGCGACAGCAGCGTCAGGACGAAGGCCGTCAGCAGCCCGATCGTGCCGCCCCAGGCCGCGCCACGGGTGGTGCAGCCGCTCCACAGCAGCGACAGGATCAGCACCGGGAAATTGCCCGACGCGGCGAGCGCGAAGGCGAGGCTGACCATGAAGGCGACATTCTGTTTCTCGAAAACCAGCCCCAGCAGCACCGCCAGCGCGCCCAGCGCCAGGGTGGTGATTCGCGAGACGCGCAGTTCGTCGGCGGAGTTGGCCCGTCCCTGTTTCAGCACCGTGGCATAAAGGTCATGGCTGACCGCCGAGGCGGCCGACAAGGTGAGCCCCGCCACCACCGCCAGGATGGTCGCGAAGGCGACCGCCGAGATGAAGCCCAGGAAGGCATTGCCGCCGACCGCATGGGCGAGATGGATCGCCGCCATATTGCCGCCGCCGCGCAGCGTGCCGTCGGCCATCTTGTAGCCGGCATCGGTGCCGACCAGGATGATCGCGCCGAAGCCGATGATGAAGGTGAGGATATAGAAATAGCCGATCCAGCCGGTCGCCCACAACACCGACTTGCGCGCTTCCTTGGCATCGGGGACGGTGAAGAAGCGCATCAATATGTGCGGCAGGCCGGCTGTGCCGAGCATCAGCGCGAGGCCGAAGGAGATGGCCGAAACCGGATCCTTGATGAAGCCGCCCGGCGCCATGATCGCCCTGCCCTTCGCCGCGGCTTCGGCCGGCGACGCGCCAGCCGCCTGCGCTGCTGCGCTCTTCACCTCGACTGCGCGGGCGAACAGGGCTTCGAGCGAGAAGCCGAACTGGGCCAGCACCATCAGCGCCATGAAGCTGGCGCCGCCCAGCAGCAGCACCGCCTTGATGATCTGTACCCAGGTGGTCGCGCGCATGCCGCCGAACAGGACATAGAGCATCATCAGCGCGCCGACGATCACCACCGCCACCGCATAGGGCAGGCCGAACAGCAATTTGATGAGCTGCCCCGCGCCGACCATCTGGGCAATCAGGTAGAAGCTGACCACCAGCAGGGTGGAGACCGCCGCGAAGCTGCGCACCGGCGGCTGGGCGAAACGGTAGGAAGCGACATCGGCAAAGGTGAAGCGACCAAGGTTGCGCAGCCGCTCCGCCATCAGGAACAGCAGGATCGGCCAGCCGACGAGGAAGCCGGTGGAATAGATGAGGCCATCATAGCCGTCGGTGAATATCTGCGCCGATATGCCGAGGAAGGAGGCGGCGGACATATAGTCGCCCGCCATGGCGAGGCCGTTCTGAAAGCCACTGATGCCGCCGCCCGCCGTGTAGAAGTCCGACGCGGTGCGGGTGCGCGCGGCCGCCGCCTTGGTTATCCACAGGGTCAGGCCGACAAAGGCGACGAACATCGCGATCGCCACCCAGTTGATCGGCTGACGCTGCGCCTCCCCCTCCAGTGCGGCGGCGAAGGCGGGAGTGGGGAGCAGAGCAAGAGCGAGCGCGCCGACAAGCCGCGCCCTCATGCGCCATGATCCTTGAGGATGGCGGCCATCTGCGCGTCATGATGGCGGTTGGCATAGGCGACATAGAGGCCGGTCAGCGCGATCGCGAGCAGGATGAGGCCAAGGCCGATCGGAATGCCGATCGAGGTGACGCCATCGCCGATCGGCATGCCCAGCAGCGCCTTGTCGAAGGCGATTAGCACCAGATAGCCGACAAAGGCGGTGAAGATCATCGCCGACAGCCACCAGCCCAGCCGCGCCCGCCGCGCCACCAGTTCACCATAACGGGGATCGGCCGCCACCGCCGCGATCATCGCGGCCTGGGGATCGGCCGGGGCATGCCCTTCCTGCTGCGTCATTCACTCTCCTCTGGTCTTTGCGCCATGCTAACCAGACGTCCCCCGATTGCAATGGCATGGCCCGAGCGCCTATATCTGCACGGAGAGAGACTTGCAGCCTTACTGTTTTATGCACATATGACAGTCAGGCCGATCTGGCCCCTGGGAGATGACATGGCTTCGACCGCGCCGACCGCGACCGCTGATACGCTGAACCTGACGCCGCCCGATCCGGTGCCGGTGGTCGCGCCCGAAAAGGCGGCGGGACTGGTGCCGATCGACGACGACAAGCGATCCAAGCTGGACGAGAAGGTCGACGCCTTCATCGACGATCTGGTGGCGCAGGACGCCAATTCGCCCGCCTTCGGCCAGCGCGTCGACCAGCTGACCAATATGGGTCGCAAGGAAATCGCCGAGGCCGCCGGGCACAGCAACCGCTTCCTCGATCGGCCGGTGCGCGCGATGGACAGCGACAACAAGGTCGGGGCCGATCTGGCCGAACTGCGCCGCACGGTCGAGGATCTGGACCCCGGCAAGCGCGGCAGCCTGACCGCGCCCAAGAAGCTGTTCGGCATCATCCCGTTCGGCAACAAGATGCGCGACTATTTCGACAGCTACAAGTCGAGCCAGACGCATATCAATTCGATCCTGGGATCGCTCGCCAGCGGCAAGGATGTGCTGATCAAGGATAATGCCGCGATCGACGTGGAACGCCAGAATATGTGGCAGACCATGGGCAAGCTGGAACAGATGATCCACATCAGCAAGACCATGGACGCCCGGCTGGAAGCCAAGGCGCTGGAGCTGGATTCGACCGATCCGACCAAGGCCAAGGCGATCCGCGAGAGCGCGCTCTTCTACATCCGCCAGCGCACCCAGGATCTGCTGACCCAGATGGCGGTCACGGTGCAGGGCTATCTGGCGCTGGACCTGGTGAAGAAGAATAATGTCGAGCTGGTGAAGGGCGTGGACCGCGCCAGCACCACCACCGTCGCCGCGCTGCGCACCGCCGTCACCGTGGCGCAGGCGCTGGTCGGCCAGCGGCTGGTGCTGGAACAGATCACCGCGCTCAACACCACCACCGCCAATATCATCGATTCGACCGGCGAACTGCTCAAGAGCCAGACCGCGCAGATTCATGAGCAGGCCGCCAGCAGCACGATCCCGATCGAAACGCTGCAGCGCGCCTTCCAGAATATCTACGACACGATGGACAATATCGACACGTTCAAGCTCAAGGCGCTCGAAAACATGAAGACGACGGTCACTGTGCTGTCGAACGAGGTGGAAAAGTCCAAGGGCTATATCGCCCGGTCCGAGGGCCAGGCCCAGGCCGCCAAGGAAGCGCGCGCGGAAAACCCGCTGCTGAGCGCGATCGAGGGATAAGGATGCGCCCCACCCTGCCCCTTTTCCTGGAGTTGATGGCATGAGCCGGTCCGACCGCGTGTTGGCCGATGCCGAGGCGGTGCTGCGCCGCCATAGCGAGCGCGGCAAGAGCCTGACCAGCCGTGCGCGCGAACGGCGCAACGCATCGATCATGCGGCGGCTGGGTCGGATCGCCGGCGCCGCCTTCGCGATCATCATAGCGGCCATGGTCGCGGGCTGGTTCATGCCGCTGGGTACCAGTGGCGTGATGATCGTGCTCGGCCTGCTGCTGGTCACCACGCTGTTCTTCGCGCTGCTGCCGGGTGAACGGGCGGTCAGTCCTGACAAGCTGGCGGACACGGCGCTGACCGCCCTGCCGCTGAAGACCGAAATCTGGCTGGAAAATCAGCGCAAGGCCTTGCCCGCGCCGGCGGTCACCCTGGTCGACAGCATCGGCGTCAAGCTGGAGACGCTGGCGCCGCAGCTCGAACGACTGGGCGAGCAGGATCCCGCCGCGCACGAGATTCGCAAGCTGCTGGCCGATCATCTGCCCGAACTGGTCACCGGCTATCAGTCGATCCCCGCGCCGCTGCGGCGCGAGGAACGCAATGGCCGCGTGCCCGAAAAGCAGCTGATCGAAGGGCTGTCGGTGATCGATGCCGAGATCGGCCGGATGAGCGAGCAACTGGCGAGCGGCGATCTCGACAAGCTGGCGACCCAGAACCGCTTTCTGGAGCTGAAATATCAGGAGGCGAAGGAACTTGGCGCCTAGCGCCGTCTTCCTTCCGGCATGATTCACCTCACCCTCATCATCGTCGATTTCCTGACGGGCCTGCTGGCCGCCGGGGCCTGGGCGCTGGCCTCGGCTGGCGGCGCGATCGCGGCCGTGGTGGGCGGCGGGGTACTGGGGGTATCGCTGTTCCGGCGCTGGCGACGGCGGGGCTGACAGCCGCTGCCTGTGCCGGAGGAGACCGGCGATCCCGCCTGCCTCCGGCACATCCACACTGCCTGATCTAGAAGCGAAAGGTCAGGTAGGTGGCGGCATAATAGAGGTCGCGGCCGGGTTTGAACTTTTCCGAGACGTCGCCATAGATGGTGTAGAAGCCCAGCGTCATGAACGGGTTGAGCGCATATTGGCCGGCCGCCGTCGCGCGCTTGCCGAAGAAGCGGCTGTCGCTTTCGTCGCCGCGCCGCAGCACCTGACCCCCGAGTGAGTAGACGCCGTCCTTGGTGGAGGTGCGCCACAGGCCCGCCGCCGAGAAATCGAGCTTCAGCTTCGCGGTCGGCTGGATCGACAACTGCGGCTGGATGATCGTCAGGTTATGCGGGCCAAGGTCGCCATTATAGGTAAGCGGCTTGGGGAAGAGCGGCGCATAGGTGCCGATCTTGCCGTCATTGGGGTTCTTATCGCCCGAGCCGACATCGACGCGCAAGGCCAGCTTGGGCTTCCATCCGCCCTGCCAGCCATAGGCGGCGGTGCCCGTGACATAATAGGCGTCGATGTCGAGATCGCCGAACGAGCCCCATTGGCGGATGCCCTCGACATCGATGCTCCAGGCGTCGCGCTTGCCGGCATAGCGCAGCGACAGGGTGCGGCGCTGGTCGCGGGCGGCGGCTTCGCTGTCGAAGGCAAGGCTGGCGCGGTCGGACGAGACGAACAGTGCTTCGGCGCGGCCGGTGCGGGCGCCGGCGCCGAAGCTGCGGCCGGCATGAAAGCCGGTCAGATCATAATCATGGTTGGTTTCGTCATCGAAGGTGCCGAGCTTTTCCAGCACGGCATGACCGGTGAGGAAGCCGCCATCCCATGGTCCCTGGGTCGCCATGACGCGCAGCAGGTCGAGCGAGCGGCGAGTATTGGCGCCTTCGCGCATGTCGAACACGGTCTGGTTGCCGATACCGATTTCCTGGCGACCGAGGCGCGCGACGATCCGACCCTTGCCGACCGGGACATGCGCCTCGACAAAGGCCTGGTTGAAGTCCAGCCGGCCTTCCTCGATCGGGGCGACGACGGAATCGAGGCCAGTGCTGGTTGCATGTTCGAGATCGACGAAGGCGCGGAACAGACCTTCGACCTGGAGATCGCCCCAGATGCGGCTGCGCTGCTGGAAATTGCCATCATCATCCTGCGGGCCGCGGCCCCAGCGTTCGCCCAATCGCAGTTCGGGGCGCAGGCGCAGTTCACCGCCTAGCGTGGCATAGGTGTTGCCGACGATCGGCAGATATTTGAGGCGGGTCCACAGGTTCGCGTCGCGCACGTCGCGGAAGCCGGAATAATCCTCGTCATGGTTGATCGGGCGGAAGGCCGGCTTGGGCGCCTTGGGCCGCTCGCTGGTCTGTGATGGCGGCAGTTGTGCCTCGGCCGGCGTCGCCTCCTTCTGCGCGACTTCGACAGGAGCGGGCGGCGGGGCGGGGGTGGCTTGTGCCGCGGAGGCGGCCAGGACGGGCGCCAGAAGATCGAACATGCATACTCTCCGGATATGGTTTTTCTGGTTATGCGGTGGCCCGTTCGGGCCGTTTTGCGACGAGGCTCTGGAGCAGGTGGACGGCGAGGCCGAGATCAGGCCCCAGAAGGCGGAGCCGAGCCCGGCCAGCGTCATGCCCGATGCGCTGACAGCGAAAGTGACAAGGGCGGCGTCGCGTCCCTGCTCGGCGCGCAATGCGGTGCTGAGCGAATTGGCGACGACCGGAAACAAGGCGAGGCCCGCTAGCGCGGCGATCAGCGTCTTGGGCAGGGTGGCGAACAGCGCCAGAACGGTGGCGGCAAAGGCGCCGAAGACGAGATAGGTGACGCCGCCCGCGATGCCGGCCATGTAGCGGCGGGCGGGATCGGGATGGGCGTCGGGGCCAAGGCAGATGGCGGCGGTGAAGGCGGCGAGGTTGAGGCCGTGGCAGCCGAACGGCGCAAGCGCGATCGAGGCGATGGCGCTGGTCGAGACGATCGGCCGGGCGGCGGGCTGGTCGTAACCGGCGGCGCGCAGCACGGCGATGCCGGGCAGGAACTGACCGGTCAGCGCGACCACCGCCAGCGGCACGGCGATGCTGGCGGTCGCGGCCCAGTCGAAGCGCGGCGTCGTCCAGACCGGCATGGTGAGGTGCGGCGTGCCGATCGATCCCGACAGGCCGCCGCTGAACGCGGTGATCGCGACACCCGTCACCAGCACCGCGACCACGGCGTATCGGGGGGCGATCACGCGGCCGGCGAAGAAGGCGGCGATCATCGCGATCAGCATCACCGGCGCGGACGGCACGGCACCAATCATATCGATAACGAAACGAAACAATATGCCGGCCAGCATCGCGGCGGTGATCGCGGCGGGCAGCCGCTGCATCAACTGGTCGAAGGCGCCCGACAGGCCGACCAGCAGGACCGCGAGATTGGCGACGATATAGGCGCCGATCGCGGTCGCGAAATCAGTCTGCGGCAGCATCGTCACCAGCAGCGCCGATCCCGGCGCCGACCAGGCGATGACGATCGGCACGCGCCAGCGCCAGCTGAGCAATATGCCCAACAGGCCGCTGCCGATCGAGATCGCCCAGATCCAGGAGGCGACGAGGGCGGGTTCAAGGCCCTGCGCTGCCTGAAAGATGATCACCAGCGGGCCGGCATAGGATATGGTGGTGGCGATGATCCCGGCGATGATCGCCGGGATCCAGCCCGTCTGGCTTGCAGTCATGATGGTCCGATCACGCCGCCAGGGCGTAGTTTTCTCGGGCAACCTGCTGGCGACGGCTCAGCATGAAGACCAGGGTGGCCAGCACCGAGACGAGGCCCGGAATGGCGAAGGCGACGAAGTTGAGCGTCATCGGCAGTTGCGCCGCGAGCAGTACGCCGCCCAGCATCGGTCCGACAATCGCACCGACCCGGCCCATGCCCGATGCCCAGCCCAGGCCGGTCGAGCGGACCGACAGGTCATAGAAATCGGCGACGCTGGCATAGAGCAATATCTGCGTGCCGGTGGTGCCGGCGCCGGCGACGAAGATCAGCAGATAGAGGATCGGCATCGGTCCGTTGAGGCCGAGCAGGCTGATGCAGATCGCGCCGAGCAGGAAATAGGCGATGACCACCTGGGGCAGGCCGAACCGGTCGGCCAGGCGTCCGCCGGCGATCGCGCCGAACATGCCGCCGAAATTGAGTGCCAGCAGGAAGGACAGGCTGGACCCCAGACTGTATCCGGCGCTGCGCATCAGTTGTGGCAGCCAGGAGCCGAGCGCATAGACCATCAGCAGGCAGCAGAAGAAGCAGAGCCACATCGACAGCGTGCCGAGCGTGCGATTGTGCTGGAAAAGCGCGGCAATGCTGGTCTTGGCGGCGATACCCTGCGGCTGGAGCAGCGGGCCGTCGAGGCGCTCGCCGGGCGACAGCCGCTGAAGGATGGCGCGGGCCTGTTCCTGGCGCCCCTGCCGGACGAGGAAGCCGGCCGATTCCGGCAGGCCGCGCAGGACGAGCGGCAGGAGGACGAGCGGCACGGCAGCGGCAAAGAACATCGCCTGCCAGCCGAACAGCGGCAGCAGCCAGATGCCCAAGCCCGCCGCCGCCATGCCACCCACGGCATAGCCGCTGAACATCAGCGCGACGAGGGTGCTGCGCATCCGCTTTGGCGCATATTCATTGGTCAGCGCCACCGCATTGGGCATCAGCCCGCCACAGCCGAGGCCGGCGAGAAAGCGCAGCGCGCCGAACATGGTCGGCGTGGTGGCGAAGCCGTTGATGAAGGTGACGGCGCTGAACAGCGCGAAGCAGATGGTGATGCAGGTCTTGCGGCCGATCCGGTCGCCCAGAGGACCGAAGAAGAGGGCGCCGGACATCATGCCGAACAAGGCCCAGCTGGCGAGCGACCCGGCCTGCGGGGCGCTAAGTCCCCATTGGTCCATCAACTGTGGAAGGACGACGCCGTAAATGAAGACGTCATAGCCATCGACTATAAGCAGGATGGCGCAAGCAATGATGATCTTGAGATGTAGGTTTCCAAACCTGGCTTCGTCGATGTGACGATTTATATCGATACCCTGCATATCGATTCCTCTCCCTTATTGATGGGTATGATTTCCCCGGAAAGTGAATGACATGCAGGGCGGCGCCAAATACCAATTAAGTCCCGTTGAAATACGCTACGGGTATGGCGGGCGGTTGGGTGGCTTCAAAGCTCCTCGGTCAGGGCGGCCGGCACCTCATAGCCCCATTGTGCATATTGGCGCGCGATCACCGACGCCATCAGTGCCAGTTCGGGTGAACGGTCGCCGGGGCGGTGGCTCATGATGATAGGGGAGGTGGCCGGCTCGATCAGGTCGCGAAAGGCGACATCGTGGCTGCGGGCGCGATGGACCGATTCGGGGACGATCGCCATCCCCTCCTGCGCCGCGACCAGGCCGATGGCGATCTGCAGTTCACGCGCTTCATGGACGATGCGCGGTTCGATCGCATGGTCGCGGAACAGCGATATGACCTGGTCGGCATAGCTGGGGCGCGGCGCGCGTGGATAGATGATCTGTGGTTCTTCGGCCAGGTCGCGGATCGAGATCGGTCCTTCGCCACGGGCCAGCGGGTGGTCCATCGGGAAGGCGGCGACCATCTTCTCATTGCGCAGGATGATGCGACGGACGGCAGGATCCTCGAACCGGATGCGGCCGAAGCCGACATCGATGCGTCCGTCCTTCAATGCTGCAATCTGTTCCAGCGTGGTGCTTTCCACCATCACCAGCTCGACATTGTCGGCGACCTTGCGAAATTCGCGGATCAGTTCGGGCAGGCGGGCATAGATGGTCGAGGCGACGAAGCCGATCACCAGCCGGCGGCGCTGGCTGGTGGCGGCGGTCTTCACCATCGTCTCGACATCCTCCATCCGCGCCAGCAACTGCAGCGCCTGGGCATGGAGCAGGCGTCCGACATCGGTGAGCCGCAGCGGGCGGCTGGCGCGGTCGAGCAAAGGCGCGCCCACATGCGCCTCCAGTTGCTGGATCGCACGGGACAAAGGCGGCTGGGCAATATGCAGCCGGTCGGCGGCGCGGTTGAAATTGCCTTCGTCGGCCACCGCCACGAAATAGCGCAAGAGGCGCAGGTCCATCACTGACTTATACCTCCAGAGTATGACCCCTTGACCGCATTGATCTTTGAAACCGGTGCGGACGAGGCATAGCTATCCCATGAAACGTAAGCATTTGGGAGAGTCGCCGCAATGGCTGGATTGAGCCACGCCGATACCTTCATCGTCGATGTGCCGACGATCCGCCCGCATGTGCTGGCCATGGCGACCATGCACGCCCAATCGATGGTGATCGTCCGCCTGACCGATGCCGACGGTATCGAGGGGATTGGCGAAGGCACCACGATCGGCGGCCTCAGCTATGGCGAGGAAAGCCCCGAAAGCATCAAGTCGGCGATCGACACCTATATCATCCCGGTCCTGGAAACCTGCGACCTGGCGCAGGTCGGCGCCACCATGGCCAAAGTCGCCCGCTGCGTGCGCGGCAATCATTTCGCCAAATGCGCGGTCGAAACCGCGCTGCTCGACATGGCGGGCAAGCGGCTGGGCATCGCCGTGTCCGAACTGATCGGCGGCGGCCGGGTGCGCGACAGTCTGCCCGTCGCCTGGACGCTGGCCAGTGGCGACACTGCGCGCGACATTGCCGAGGGCGAGGAGATGCTCGACCGCCGGCGCCATCGCATCTTCAAGTTGAAGATCGGCAAGCGCGAAGTGCGCGACGACGTCGCCCATGTCGGCGCCATCTGCAAGGCGCTGGGCGACCGCGCCAGCGTGCGCGTCGACGTCAACCAGAACTGGTCGGAGGCGCAGGCCAAGATCGGCATGGCCATGCTGCATGATGTCGGCTGCGACCTGGTCGAACAGCCGATCGCCGGCGACGCGATCGCCGCGATGGCGCGCCTGTCGAAGAACCAGCCGGTGCCGCTGATGGCGGACGAGGCATTGAATGGTCCGCGCAGTGCGATGCGTATCGCCTCGGCCCATGCCGCCGGCGTCTTCGCGCTCAAGATCGCCCAGTCGGGCGGCCTGTTCGCAGCGGCCGACGTGGCCGCGATCGGCACGGCGGCCGGCATCGGCCTTTATGGCGGCACGATGCTGGAGGGCGGTGTCGGCACGGTCGCGTCGGCCCATGTCTTCGCCACCCTGCCGGACCTCGCCTGGGGCACCGAATTGTTCGGTCCATTGCTCCAGACCGAGGACATATTGCGCGATCCGCTCGGCTATGCCGACTTCTCGCTCGCCGTGCCGACCGGGCCGGGCCTGGGCATCGCCTTTGACGAGGACAAGCTCGCCTTCTTCCGGCGCGATCGCACGTCGCCGATCCTTCACGCCGTTACCGCAGGAGCCTGAAACCCATGCTGTTCATGGTCGAAATGGACGTCAACATCCCGCTGGATTTCGATGCAGCGGAAGCCACCCGGATCAAGGCGGCGGAAAAGGCCTATTTCCAAACGCTGCAGGCCGCCGGCACCTGGCGCCATATCTGGCGCAAGGTCGGCCTCTATTCCAACGTCTCGATCTTCGATGTCGAGAGCAATGCCGCCCTGCACGACACGCTGATGGCGCTGCCGCTCTACCCCTTCATGACGATGAAGATCACGCCGCTCTGCCGCCATCCGTCCTCGATCCATGAGGATGATCGCTGATCGTCCGACACAGACCGCAAAGCTTAGGAGAGAAAAATATGGGTACCAGCTTCGTAGAAACACCGGAAATCCAGAACCTGCTCGACCGTGTCGCGGGGCTGGACTGCGACGGTGGCAACGCCCGCATGAAGGGCATCGTTCGTGACCTGATCGAGTCCTGCATGACCGTCATCGCCCGCTATGATGTCAGCGAGGATGAGGTGTGGAACGCCGTCAACTTCCTGCAGGGCGCGGCGGGTGCTGGCGAACTGGGCCTGCTGATGCCGGGCGTCGGCCTGGAACATTTCATCGATCTCTACATGGATGCCAAGGATGCCGAGGCCGGCAAGTCGGGCGGCACCCCGCGCACGATTGAAGGGCCGCTCTATGTCGAGGGCGCGCCGATCGTCGAGAGCGGCGCCTATCTGACCGATGATGCCGACGATACCGACACGCTCTACATGACCGGCCGCATCATCGGCCCGGATGGCGAGGCGGTGACGGACGGCCTGGTCCATGTCTGGCATGCGGACTCGCACGGCTTCTATTCGCATTTCGACCCGACCCATGAACAGACGCCGTTCAACAATCGTCGTCGCCTCAGGATCGCGGCCGATGGCACCTATGCCTTCTCCTCGAAGATGCCGAACGGCTATTCGGTGCCGCCGGGCGGCGCATCCGACACGCTGATGAAGGCGCTTGGCCGGCACGGCAATCGCCCCGCCCATGTGCATTTCTTCATCGAGGCGCCGGGCTATCGCCGCCTGACCACGCAGATCAACTTTGGCGACGATCCGTTCGCTGCCGACGATTTCGCCTTCGGCACCCGCGAAGGGCTGTTGCCGGTGCCCAACCGCCAGGGCGACAGCGCCCATATCGCCTTCGATTTCCATCTGCAGCGCGCGGACGATGAGGGCGACGAGGCCTTTTCGACCCGCAAGCGCCTGGTGGTGGATGCCGTCGAACCGGTCACAGAGCCGGCCTGAGAGGAGAGAGGATCATGACCAGCCCCATGGCTTTCCTGCGCGACCGTGTTGAAACTGCGGTCGTGGACGATCCGGAAACCGGCATCTTCCGCTGCCGCCGCGACGTCTTCACGGACCCGGAACTGTTCGATCTGGAGATGAAATATATCTTCGAGAGCAACTGGGTCTATCTGGCCCATGAGAGCCAGGTCGAGAAGAAGAACGATTATTTCACCACCTGGATCGGCCATACGCCGGTGATCCTGACGCGGGCCAAGGATGGCGGCCTCAATTGCGTGGTCAATGCCTGCGCCCATCGCGGCGCCAAGCTGTGCCGCCGCAAGCGTGGCAACCAGCCCTTGTTCGTCTGCCCCTTCCATGGCTGGAGCTTCAAGACCGACGGCAAGCTGCTGCGCGCCAAGGATGCCAGCACCGGCGCCTATCCCGACAGTTTCGATCATGAAGGGTCGCACGACCTGACCAAGGTGCGGGTCGAAAGCTATCGCGGCTTCATCTTCGGGTCGCTCAATCATGATGTCCTGCCGCTGGAGGATCATCTGGGCGAGGCCAAGGTCATCATCGACCAGATGGTCGATCAGGCGCCCGAGGGCCTGGAAGTGCTGACCGGCAATTCCACCTACACCTTCCATGGCAATTGGAAGATGCAGATGGAAAATGGCTGCGACGGCTATCATGTCAGCTCGGTCCATGAAAATTACCAGTCGACCATGGGCCGCCGCGCCGAGGGCGGGACCAAGGCGGTCGACGCCAATGGCTGGTCGAAGGCACCGGCAAGCGGCGTCTATGGCTTCGAGCATGGTCATATCCTGCTCTGGACCCAGGTGCTGAACCCCGAGGTCCGGCCGGTCTGGAACTATAAGGACCAGCTGGTCGAGCGGCTGGGCGAGGACAAGGCCCGCTTCATCCTGGAGCAGACGCGCAATCTGGCGCTCTACCCCAATGTCTTCCTGATGGACCAGTTTTCGACCCAGATCCGCGTCGTTCGCCCGATCGACGTGCATACGACCGAAGTCACCATCTATTGCTACGCCCCCAAGGGCGAGAGCGCGGAAGACCGGGCGCATCGCATCCGCCAATATGAGGACTTCTTCAACGTCACCGGCATGGGTACGCCCGACGATCTGGAGGAATTCCGCAGTTGCCAATCGGCCTATGAAGGCGCGGGTGAATTGTGGAATGACTTGAGCCGTGGTGCGACCCGCTGGATCGCCGGGCCGGACAGCAATGCCACCGCCATGGGCATGTACCCGCTGCTGTCGAGCGAGCGCAGCGAGGATGAAGGGCTGTTCGTGCGCCAGCATGAATTCTGGGCGCAGATCATGCTCGACGGCATGGCTCGCGAAGCCGGTGCGCCGATGATGGAGGCCGCAGAATGACACTGGTGCTCGACACGGAGCGCGCGGCGCTCTCCTATCAGGATATCTGCGCCTTTCTCTATCGCGAGGCACGGCTGCTCGACGATCGCGAACTGGACGCATGGCTGGAATGCTATTCGGAACAGTGCGAATATTGGATGCCGGCCTGGACCGACGATGATGCGCTGACCACCGATCCGCACAGCGAAATCTCGCTCATCTATTATGGCAACCGCAAGGGGCTGGAGGATCGCGTCTATCGCTTGAAGACCGAACGGTCCTCGGCGAGTACGCCGGAGGCGCGCACCTCGCACTTCCTGGCGAATATCGAGGTGATCGAGACACGGAGCGATGCGATCGACCTGCGCTACAACTGGCACACGATGAGCCATCGCTACCAGAAGACGCAGCAGTTTTTCGGAACCAGCTTCGTCACGCTGGACATCAGCGGCGCGGCGCCGAAGATCCTGAAGAAGACGATCGTCCTCAAGGACGACTATATTCATCAGGTCATCGACGTCTATCATATCTGAGGGGCGGGCGATGATCTTCCAGGGACGCTTCGCCGGCAAGGTGATGGTCGTGACCGGCGCGGCGCAGGGCATCGGTGCCGGTGTCGCCACCCGTGCCGCGGCCGAGGGCGCCAGCCTCGTGCTGGTCGACCGGGCGGACTTCGTGGCCGATGTCGAGCAGGCGATCGTCGCGGCCGGCGGCAAGGCCATATCCGTCACCTGCGACCTTGAAACCTATGAGGGCGCGGCACAGGCGATGGCGGCGGCGATCGCGGCGTTCGGGCGCATCGACATCCTCATTAACAATGTCGGCGGCGCAATCCGCATGCGGCCCTATGCGCAGTTCGAGCCGGAACAGATCGACGCGGAAATCCGCCGTTCGCTGATGCCGACCCTCTATTGCTGCCATGCGGTCCTGCCGGCGATGCTGGAGCAGGGCGCGGGGACGATCGTCAACCTGTCATCCAACGCCACGCGCGGCATCCGCCGCGTGCCCTATTCGGCGGCGAAGGGCGGGATCAACGGCCTGACCCAGGCACTGGCGATGGAATATGCGGAGGCAGGCATCCGTGTCGTCGCAACCGCGCCGGGCGGCACCAGCGCGCCGCCGCGCCGCGTGCCGCGCAATGCCGAGGGCGACAACCGCCAAGAACAGGCCTGGATGGCCGAGGCGGTGGAACAGGTGACGTCGTCGGCCTTCATGAAGCGCTACGGCACGCTGGACGAGCAGATCGCGCCCATTCTTTTCCTCGCCTCCGACGAGGCCAGTTATGTGACCGGATCGGTCTTGCCCGTTGCGGGCGGCGATATCGGCTGAAGGGACTGAAGACATGCAGAAAATCTACGACAGCCCGGCGCAGGCCCTTGATGGCCTGTTGTTCGACGGGATGACGATCATGTCGGGCGGCTTCGGCCTGTCGGGCAACCCCGAAAGCCTGATCCCGGAAATCCGCGCGAGCGGCGTGAAGGATCTGACCGTCATTTCCAACAATGCCGGCGCCGACGGCTTTGGCCTGTGGATGCTGCTGGAAAGCCGGCAGGTCAAAAAGATGACCTCTTCCTATGTGGGCGAGAACAAGCTGTTCGAAAGCCAGTATCTGTCGGGCGAGCTGGAATTGGAGCTGAACCCGCAGGGGACGCTGGCCGAACGTATCCGTGCCGGTGGCGCCGGCATCCCGGCCTTCTACACCAAGACCGGCGTCGGCACGGTGGTGGCCGAGGGCAAGCCGGTCGAGAATTTCGAGGGCGAGGATTATGTCCGCGAAACCTGGCTGCGCGCTGATCTGTCGATCATCAAGGCGTGGCGGGCCGACCCGGCCGGGAACCTGATGTTCCGCAAGACCGCGCGCAACTTCAACCCGAACATGGCGACGGCCGGCAAGGTGACAGTGGTGGAGGTCGAGGAAATCGTGCCTGAGGGCAGCTTCGACCCCGACTGCATCCACACGCCGGGCATCTATGTCGACCGCATCGTCCTTTCCACCATCAACGAGAAGCGGATCGAGAAGCTGACGGTTCGTGAAAGGGAGATCGCATAATGAGCTGGACCCGCGACGAGATGGCGGCGCGCGCCGCGAAGGAACTGCGCGACGGCTATTATGTGAACCTCGGCATAGGCATCCCGACCCTGGTGGCGAACCATGTGCCGCAGGGCGTGAATGTCACGCTCCAGAGCGAGAATGGGATGCTCGGCATCGGTCCTTTCCCGTTTGAAGGCGAGGCGGACCCGGACCTGATCAACGCCGGCAAGCAGACGATCACCGCGCTGCCGACCAGCAGCTTCTTCTCCTCGGCGGACAGTTTCGCGATGATCCGGGGCGGCCATATCGACATGGCGGTGCTGGGCGCGATGGAGGTGGCCGCCAATGGCGACCTCGCCAACTGGACCATTCCCGGCAAGATGGTGAAGGGCATGGGCGGCGCCATGGATCTGGTCGCCGGCGTCAAGCGCGTGGTCGTGGTGATGGACCATGTGTCGAAAAATGGCAGCCCCAAGATCCTCGAGGCTTGCACCCTGCCGCTCACCGGCAAGGCGGTGGTCGACCTCATCATCACCGACCTCGCCGTGATCGCCGTCGATCGGGCGAAGGGCGGCCTCACCCTGGTGGAGCTGGCCCCCGGCGTCACCGAAGCCGAAGTGGTCGAGAAGACCGGCGCGCCGCTGGCGATCCTCGAAAACGCATAAGACTGGAATTTACCGTGCCCAATCTGATCGTCGTCAACCGCGCGGGGGACGAAACCAATATCGATGCCCGTGAGGGCGTCTCCGTGATGGAGGCCATTCGCGACAATGGCTTTGACGAACTGCTGGCGCTGTGCGGTGGCTGCTGTTCCTGCGCCACCTGCCACGTATTCGTGGATGATGCCTGGACCGGCGCGGTCGGCGCGGCCAGCGGCGACGAGGATGACCTGCTCGATTCCTCCGACCATCGCGGCGATCGGTCGCGCCTGTCCTGCCAGATCATGATGACATCCGCGCTGGATGGGCTGCGCGTCGCCATCGCGCCGGAGGATTGAGCATGACCTTCATCCAGCGCAATGGCGCCACTCTCTACTGGAAGCGCGATGGGCGGGAGGATGCGCCCGCGCTCGTGCTGCTGAACAGCATCGGCACCGACATGGATTTGTGGGACGGCGTGCTGCCGCATCTGCGCGATCGCTTTGCCCTGTTGCGGATCGATGCGCGCGGCCATGGCGCGTCGATCGCCGAACCGGGTGATTATGCGCTCGCGATGCTGGCCGACGATGTGCTGGCGGCGGCCGATGCGGCCGGGTTCGATCGCTTCTCTGTGGCCGGTGTCTCGCTGGGCGGCATGATCGGCATGGAACTGGCGCTGCGGGCGCCGGGGCGGGTCGAGAAGCTGCTGCCGATCTGCACCTCCGCGACGATGGACAGCGCGTCCTGGAACGACCGTATCGCCAAGGTGCGGGGCGAGGGCATGGCCGCCATCGCCGACCTCGCCATGGGCCGTTTCCTCTCCGACGCCGCCGAGCCGGCCATTTATGAAGCGGTGCGCCGTCAGTTGCTGGCGATGGATGCGCAGGGCTATGCCGGCTGCGGCGCGGCGATCCGCGACATGGACCTGGCCGACCGGATCGGCGGCATCGCCTGCCCGACCTTGGTCGTGACCGGCACCCGCGACACATCGACACCCTATGCGGGGCATGGCGAGCATCTGATCGCCCGCATCCCCGGCGCGGCGCATGTGGCGCTGGAAGCCGCGCATCTGGCCCCGCTCGAAGCGCCCGAAGCGCTGGCGGGCGCTATCACCTCTTTCCTGGAAAGCTGAGACATATGGCACAGGCCTTCATCTGCGACGCCGTCCGCACCCCGATCGGCAAGCTCAACGGATCGCTGGCGACCATTCGCGCCGACGATCTGGCGGCGCTGCCGCTCAAGGCCCTGACGGCGCGCAATGGAGGCGCCGACTGGTCGGCCCTCGACGATGTGATCCTGGGCTGCGCCAACCAGGCGGGCGAGGATAATCGCAATGTCGCGCGCATGGCGGTGCTGCTGGCGGGCATGGGTGAGGCCGTGCCGGGCGTGACCGTCAATCGGCTTTGCAGCTCGGGCCTCAACGCGCTGGGCATGGCGGCGCAGGCGATCCGCAGCGACGACGCCGATTTCCTGATCGCCGGCGGTGCCGAGAGCATGACCCGCGCGCCCTATGTGCTGGGCAAGGCCGGCAGTGCCTTCGGCCGCGACCAGAAGATCGAGGATACGACGCTCGGCTGGCGCTTCATCAACCCCGCGATGAAGGCCGCCTATGGCGTCGATACCATGCCCCAGACCGGCGAGAATGTCGCCGAACAATGGGGCATCAGCCGCGAGGAACAGGATCGCTTTGCGCTGGCCAGCCAGGAAAAGGCGGCGCGCGCGCAGGCAAGCGGGCGCTTCGCCGCCGAAATCGTGCCCGTTGCGATCCCGCAGAAGAAGGGCGATCCGCTGCTGTTCGAGGCGGACGAGCATCTGCGTGCCACCAGCCTGGAGGCGCTGGCGAAGCTAAAGCCGGTGGTGAAAGCCGACGGCACGGTGACGGCGGGCAATGCGTCTGGTCTCAACGACGGCGCGGCGGCGATGCTGGTCGCGTCGGAAGCGGCTGCGGTGACGCACGGCTTGACACCGCGTGCTCGGGTGATCGGCATGGCAGCGGCCGGCATTGCGCCCCGGATCATGGGGGCCGGCCCGATTGAGGCGGCGCGCAAGCTGCTCGCCCGTAACGACATGACCGTCGATCAACTGGATGTGATCGAACTCAATGAAGCCTTTGCCAGCCAGGCGATCGCAACGCTGCGCGACCTCGCCGTCGATCCGTTCGACCCGCGCGTCAATCCCAGTGGCGGGGCGATCGCGCTCGGCCATCCGCTCGGCATGTCGGGCGCGCGCATCGCGCTGTCGGCGGTCGAGGAACTGCATCGGACCGGCGGGCGCCATGCGCTGGCCTTCATGTGCATCGGCGTCGGCCAAGGCCTCGCCGTGCTGCTGGAGCGGGTGTGATGATGATGGACCGCGCCGATATCGTCATCGTCGGGGCCGGCCATGGCGGGGCGCAATGCGCGATCGCGCTGCGCCAGAACGGCTTTGCCGGGACCATCATGGTCGTCGGCCGCGAGCCGGAATATCCCTATGAGCGGCCGCCGCTGTCGAAGGATTATTTCGCGCGCGAAAAGGCATTCGAGCGGCTGCTGATCCGGCCGCCCGCCTTCTGGGCTGAAAAGGATGTAAACTTCCTGCTCGGCACCGAAGTGACGGTGGTCGATCCGGCGGGCAAGCAACTGACGCTCTCGGACGGACGCAGCCTTGGCTATGGCAAGCTCATTTGGGCGACCGGCGGCGATCCGCGCCGGCTGACCTGCGCGGGCGCCGATCTGGCCGGCGTGCATGCAGTGCGGACGCGCGCTGACTGCGACGCGCTGATGGCGGAAATCGATGCCGGCAAGCGCGAGATCGTGGTCATTGGCGGCGGCTATATCGGGCTTGAGGCGGCCGCAGTGCTGAGCAAGATGGGCCTCAAGGTCACTCTGCTGGAAGCGTTGCCGCGCGTGCTGGCGCGGGTGGCAGGCGAAGAATTGTCCGCCTTCTACCAGCAGGTCCATCGCGACCATGGCGTCGACCTGCGCCTGGATGCCAGGGTCGATTGCCTGGAGGGGGCGGACGGTCAGGTGACGGCGGCGCGGCTGGCGGATGGCGAGCGCATTCCCGCGCAGGCGGTGATCGTGGGCATTGGCATCATCCCGGCGGTCGAGCCGCTGATCCGTGCCGGGGCCAAGGGCGGCAATGGCGTCGATGTCGATGCCGGGTGCCGCACCTCGCTGCCCGATATTTACGCCATTGGCGACTGCGCCGCCTTTGCCTGTGACTTTGCCGGTGGGCAAGTGATGCGGGTGGAATCGGTCCAGAATGCCAATGACATGGCGACCTGCGTGGCGAAGGCGATCTGTGGCGACGAACGGCCCTATCGCGCCTTCCCCTGGTTCTGGTCGAACCAATATGATCTCAAGCTCCAGACCGCCGGGATCAACGCGGGCTTCGACCAGACGGTGATGCGCGGCACGCCCGCCGACGGCGCCTTCTCGATCGTCTATCTCAGGGACGGCAAGGTCATCGCGCTCGACTGCGTGAACAGCGTGAAGGACTATGTGCAGGGCCGCAAGCTGGTCGAGAATGACGTGCAGATCGATATCGACCGGCTTTCGGATAGCAGTGTCGCGCTCAAGGACACCGTCCGCGCGACACCGGCTGCCGTCGACTAAGTGCAGGCGATCGCCGTGCTCCCATGGCGGCGGCGGTCGCTCACGGGCCGATCATGACCATGCCAAGGGCGTGGCCACGGCACCCGATGCGGCTGTGGCCACGCCCTTATCAATCCACGACATAGGGCGAGCCTGACCTGGTTCCGAAGCCAGTTACAGGTCTCCGCTCGCCCCTATGCGGGCACCGGATTGGTTGCTTCAATCACCTCGCATTCGGTTTGTGCGCCCGATAATATCGGCCCGGCCACAACTTCGCTTTGCAGAAGGTCCGGCAGCTCGTCTAAAGGCAGGCCGTCAGGATCTGAAACACAATGAATTATCGCCATTCCTTCCATGCGGGCAACAGCGCCGATGTGGTCAAGCACAGCCTGTTGATCGCCCTGATACGGGCCTTGCAGCACAAGCCGGGCGCGCTCACGCTGATCGACACCCATGCCGGTTGCGGCCTGTACGACCTTGGCGGCGATGCCGCTCAACGCACCGGCGAGGCGACGCAGGGCGTGCTGCGGGCCTTTGCCGACCAAAACCCCTTGCTGGACGACTATCGCGCCGCCGTGCGGGCGGTGAATGTAGGGGACGAGCCGCAGCTTTACCCCGGCTCGCCGCGGTTTCTGGCACAGCTTTTGCGCCCGCAGGATGTCCTGATCCTCAACGAGAAGCACCCGGAAGACGCTTACACCCTGCGCGGCGTGATGCGCGGGACCAGCGCTGCCGTGCATGAACGCGACGCCTACGAATTGTGGCTGGCCATGGTGCCGCCCCGCACCGCGCGCGGCGTGGTGGTGGTCGACCCGCCCTATGAGCAGACGGACGAACGCGCCCGCATCACCGCCACCCTCGCCGCCGCGCAGCGTAAATGGGCGCATGGCGTGACGGTAATCTGGTTTCCGCTGAAAGACTACGCCACGCATGCGCGGTGGAAGGCGCAGTTGCGCAAGCTCGGCATCCCGAAATTTCTGTGCGTGGAGCATTGGCTATATGATAGCGAGCAACCCGGCATCTATAACGGTGCGGGCCTTTTCATCGTCAATCCGCCCTACGCTTTCACGCAGGCATTACCGCCCATGTTGGAGGCCTTTCGCACGGCGTTGGCCCCCGAAGGGCATCGGGGCGAGATTCTCGCCGATTGGTTGAGCGACTAGGATAAGCCCAAGCCCACTCTTCCTCCAGAGCGAGCATTGCCGCGCTCCAGATTGCAGGCAGACTGGATCGGGCTGATCGCTTCAACACGAAGTTCGCCGATCATATCGCCAAAGCCGCAGCCCGCAGGCATAAGGAGGCGGCAGAGATGATGCGCCTCCAACAGCCCATCCCTTCCCGGAATTGTGCAGCGCACAACCGCGCTTGGTTGAGCATTCCGACACCTCATCCGCTCCGCATTCCGCTAATGGAGCCGGCATGGGTGCTGCCGCGATCGCCAAGACCATGGGGATCGGTCGGGCATCGGTCTATCCGGCACTGGCTGACTGATCGGCATCCTCCGGACCCCCGTCTTCACCGCCGACGGTCGTTACCAGCATCAGGCCGGGATCATCTCGCCCGATCGTCGACCCGACATCGTCAGGCCACATCGTCATCCGCCGACCATCACCGCCCATGCTCTGGGCGACCGTCAGCGACATCATGGAGATCAGCATATGGCATCACGTTCGAAGCCGAAGGCAACGTCGGCCACCCATGCTGCTGCCCATGATCAGGGGGAGAGCGTCGCCGGGATCATCGAACATATCGATAGCGACGCCGGGGACGATGGCGAGGAAATGATGGCCGAGGACGCTGGTTCACCGCAGCCCTCCAGAACCACCCGACGGACCCCCGCCACCCGCTCCACCTGCCTCGCATCGCCTTGATCTCCATCATGACGCTCGATCCTCCGGCGTGATGAAATCTCGCGTGATCATGCCGGTTGATGCTCAGCGGCGAATAGTTCGAAGCCGAGCGCGTCCGTCGAACTGGGGCTACACCCGCGCGCTACAGCCTGATAGCGATGCTGTTATCGACAGGCGCGAATCACGCGAAATCGCGGTAGGCTCAAAGCCTCCCTCCCTCTCCGCCAATCTTCCCGTAAGATTGTGAGATAAAACGATTTCTTTCTGATTCACGGCTGCCGAGCGTTCAACCGCTACACAACGGTGCTAGTCGATGTTGACGCCACCCATTGATTTCGTCGCTCCGCATTCTCGTCACCACGAAATCAAATCACATGACCTGATCAAGCGCAGCAATTGTTTCCGCCAGTGCACGCCTAAGCGATATCAAACTTGCACCAAGCGACATTTCCGGCCTTTCCGCCATCAACATCATCGCTTTTAGCACCGCATTGGACTCTCGCGCCAGAAGGATCAGATGCACGCTGCTGGGAGCATTGGTGCCATTCAGCCAGTTTTTCGCCGTGCGATCACTTACGCCCGTCCACTTCATAATCATCTTCGGGCCGTTGCGCGCCGATCCAAACTCGACCTTGAGAGCCGAGGCGATCACCTTCGCGAACTCACTATCCGTCAGCGTGTCACGGCCGACTGGAAAAGGCCTTCCCTTCTTTGGAAACATGTTGCCGTCCCTTTGCTGTTAGGGACGTAAGAGCACCTAACGAAGGTGTATGCAGGCAACATCGAGGCGCGAGCACGATGGTCATTGAGTGGAAGATAGCCAATGATGCCCGATCAGATGGCCCACCGCCAAAACGGGCCGCTGAATATGTCCGCATGTCTACCGATCATCAGCAATACTCGACTGACAATCAGGCGGCCGCAATTCGCGCCTATGCCGAGAGACGGGGATTCGAGATTGTCCGCACCTATGCCGACGAAGGCAAAAGCGGCCTGCAAATTGGCGGACGCGATTCCCTCCAACAGCTTCTCGCCGACATTGACGGCGGTAAGGTCGATTTCGAGGCTATACTTGTTTACGATGTGAGCCGCTGGGGCCGTTTCCAAGACCCCGACGAAGCCGCATATTACGAACTGCGCTGCAAACGCGCCGGGATCACCGTTCACTATATTGCCGAGCAATTCGAAAATGACGGCACCATCGGTTCGTCAATCATCAAAACCGTAAAGCGGGCAATGGCCGGAGAGTATAGCCGGGAATTGTCGGTCAAGGTGTTCGCGGGCCAATGCCGCCTTATCAGCCTTGGCTATCGGCAAGGTGGCGCACCGGGCTTCGGGTTGCGGCGGATGCTCGTCGATGAGCGCGGCCAGCACAAAGGCGTGCTTGATCGGGGCGAGCACAAGAGCATCGCCACGGATCGGATCGTGCTGGTGCAGGGACCGGTGGAAGAAGTCGCCATCGTGCACGACATTTACCGGCAGTTTGTTGAGGACGGCAGAACGGAACGGCAGATTGCCGATTGGCTCAATGCCCAAGGCATCCTGTCCGACCTCGGACGCGCGTGGACCCGTAGCGCTGTCCATCAAATCCTTATCAACGACAAATATGCTGGTCACAATGTCTGGGGCCGCACATCCTTCAAGCTGAAAGCCCGCCACGTCCGCAACGATCCATCGGACTGGATCAGGCACGACCGCGCCTTTCCCGCCATCGTGCCGCAGGCGCTGTTCGATCAGGCCCGGCTTATAATTGAGGAACGGTCCAAGCGCCTGACAGACGATGAAATGCTCGCATTGCTGTCCGAAATCCTGAAGAAGAACGGCTATCTTTCCGGCCTTATCATCGACGAATTCGAGAACGGGCCGTCCAGCAGCGCCTTTCAGGCCCGTTTTGGCAGTCTGTTGCGCGCCTATTCTCTGGTGGGATTCAACCCCGACCACGATTATCGCTACATCGAGATCAACCGCGCCCTGCGCCGAATGCACCCGTCGATTGTCAGGAACGTGATCGAGGGCGTGCGCGCCGAAGGCGGCACCGCGATCCAGAACCTTGAAGATGACATGCTGCTAATCAACGATGAGATCACCGCGTCCATCGTCATCGCGCGGTGCAAGCTGACACGCGGGGGCTTCCGTCGCTGGAGAATCCGGCTCGATGAGAGCTTGCGCCCGGACCTCACAATCTGCGTCAGGATGAACGAGGACAATATGAACGCGCACGACTTCTACATACTGCCGCGCATGACACTCGCCGAAGGCATACTACGGATGGCCGATCACAACGGGCTGTCGCTCGACGCTTTCCGCTTCGACACACTGAACGGCTTTTTCGCCTTAGCGGAACGTGTGCCGTTCCCGCAAGCAGCATAGACCGTGGCACTCCCGGCCCAGCGTGTCGAGATGATCCCGATTGACCGGGTCACCGTCGTCAACCCGCGCCTTCGCAACAAAAAGGTATTCAAGGGGATCGTAGAGAACATCGCCGAAGTGGGCCTCAAGCGTCCGATCACCGTCACCAGCCGTCATGGCGAGGACGGCCCGCTCTACGATCTCGTATGCGGGCAGGGCCGCCTTGAAGCCTTCCGGCAACTCGGTCAGAGCGAGGTGCCCGCGCTAATCGTAACCGCCGATCAGGAAGATTGCTTAGTTGCAAGCCTCGTCGAGAACTGCGCCCGCCGCCAGCATCAGGCCGTAGACCTGCTGCAAGACATACTCGGGATGCGCGAGCGCGGTCATTCCGACAACGAGATCGCCGCCATGACCGGGCTGTCCACCAACTATGTTTACATCGTGGGACGGCTGTTGGAACGCGGCGAGCGGCGACTCGTCGCCGCCGTAGAGGCGGGCTATCTCCCTATATCCGTCGCGCTGGAAATCTGCGAAGCCGACGATCAGGGCGTGCAGGCCGCACTTCATAAGGCATACGAAGAAAATCTCCTGCGCGGTCGGGCGCTCATTGCGGCGCGGCGCTTGGTTGAAGTGCGTAAACGCTCCGGCAAGGCGGCCAAGCTTGACAAGCTGGTTGGCAAGAGCGCGGCAACGACGCCCGAAGGGCTGGTGAAAGCCTTTCAGGAGGATACCGAACGCAAACGCATGATGATCCGCAAGACGGAGGCCACTCGCAACCGCCTTGTCTTTATTGTCGAGGCGCTGAGCCAATTGTCGAACGACGAAGGGTTCGTCGCGCTTCTCGAAGATGAAGGTTTGTCGACAATACCAACAAGCCTTGCGGATCGGATTCAGAAAGTCAGGATCAGCGTGCAATGACCCATGGTGATCGGCCGCGCAAAATCAAACTGGCCTTTGAACCGACCAGCTTGCGGATTCCGCTCGGCGAAATCCAGCTTCTGCGCGCGATGCCGGAGACAACGAGGAAGTCGCCCAAATATGGCCAGATCGCCGCCTCCATCCGCGAGGTCGGCATTATCGAGCCGCCCGTCGTCATCCTCGTGCCGGGAAAAGAGGAGCGCTACCGGCTGCTTGATGGTCACATCCGTATCGACGTTCTGAAAGCGCGTGGGGACAAGGATGTTGTCTGCATTGTGGCCACCGCCGACGAGGCCATCACTTACAACAAGCGCATCAGCCGAATGGCGATCGTTCAGGAGCACAAAATGATCCTGAAGGCACTTGAAAAGGGCGTTTCAGAGGAACGGCTTGCACGCGCACTCAACGTCAACATATCTAGCATTCGCAGCAAACGAAGCTTGCTGGATGGCATTTGCGATGAAGTGACGAAACTGCTGCAAGACCGGATGGTGCCGCTCAACACGTTTCGTGAAATGAAGAAGCTGCGTCCAATGCGGCAAATCGAAGTGGCCGAAACTATGATCGCCATGAACAGATTTTCATGGCCTTACGCCAAATCGCTCGTCGCCGCCACGCCGCTGCACCTGTTGACCAGCGAAAAACAGAAAGTCGTGCGAGGTCTTAATGAGGAGCAGATCGAGCATATGGAGCGGGAGGCAACCAACGTCGATCGCGAGTTTCGGATGATCGAACAGAGCTACGGCATGGATCATCTCGATTTGGTGTTAGCGACTGGCTATCTTGCTCGCCTGACTGGGTGCGTGCGCGTCGTTCATCATCTTGCCCGCTACCATCCGGAATTATTGGCGGAGTTCCAACGGATCGTGCAACTTCGTGACGCGGCATAGCCGTCTTGTGCGCGGTCAGCATTCCTCAATTGAGCGATCCTTCGAGGCAGGTAACGCCAAATATTACAACTCAATTCTAGGCATCCGATCGATCGCCGCAGCAAGCGTCTCAAGCGGCCAATCTCCATACTGCTCTCCGATCGAGCGTGGGGCATGTCCTTGAAGCACGTCTCGGATTTCTGGATCGATACCAACTCGCCGAGCCGAGGTTTTGAATAAATGCCGCCAAGCATGATTTGGCTGAATCTGTGGATCATCGACGCCAAGTTCACGAACCCACCTCGCCAATCGTTCCCCCACCTTCTTGTGATGCGGATGAGCAGGATCACCGCCTCGACCCAACGACCGGTTAAAGAAGACCGGCCCGTCTCCATAGGCACGCGCCATTTCCACCACCCCCTGCTCAATCAAATGAGGATGCAGAGGCACGAGCCTAGCGGAACCCGATTTCGTTGTTCCCGCTTCTGGCGTGATGCAAATTGCCCACACCCCGTCCCGATGGATGAAATCACACCCCCGAAGCTGCGCAATCTCGCCCACACGTGCCCCCGTATACGCGCACAGAAAGGGCACCCAACGCCGAGCGCGCCGGTGGGCTTCAGAGACATTTCCATGATCTCCGGCGAGCGCTGCCCGGAGGATCGTTTTTGCCTCAACGTCCGTGAATCCTCGCTCACGCAAACGTGCGGGCTTCGCCACCCGCACCGAAATGCCGGTCACCGGGTTCGCCGATATTTTCCGGTTTTCTATAGCCCATCCATACACAACCTTGAGGCCCGCTAGATAGACCTCCCGCACGCTGCGGCCGGAGATACCAGATCGAAGTAACTCCTCCTTCCAACGGACGATATCATCCGCCGACACCCTCGCCGCGTCATCATGGCCGACCCATCTCTTGAAATGAGCGAATACAGGCCTCCAGCGCTTGATCGTCGAAGCAGCAGGTTTCCGTTCGAGCAGATAGCCGTTGATGATTGCCTCGAATGGCACCTTTTTGGGTGCTGGCGCTGGATCGATCAGACGAGCCTGAGAGATCATTACCGGCTTCGACGGTGGCGCATCATCTTCGTCAAGCCGCCCCTCACGCGCAGCCTCGATCCGAGATTGAAACCTGACGATCACCGAAGCGGCCCGACGATTAGCCTCTGATCGAGACACTCGTCCCAATCGTTGAGTGAGATTGGATTTTCCGATGATCGACTGAAGCGTTTTCGGGACGGTCATGCGGACCTCGAAACCACCATCTGTGGTCGCCCGGAGATATGTCATCGATCTCATTCTGTAGCACCGTTGTGTAGCGGTTGAACGCTCGGCAGCCGTGAATCAGAAAGAAATCGTTTTATCTCACAATCTTACGGGAAGATTGGCGGAGAGGGAGGGATTCGAACCCTCGGTACCCTCACGGGCACGCCGCATTTCGAGTGCGGTGCATTCGACCACTCTGCCACCTCTCCGCAGAAGACCGGAAGCATTGAACCACAAGGAAAAATGCCGCCCCGATCGGGTCGAGGGGCGCCCATTAGCGAATGATTCCATCCTTGCCAAGCACCCTTTTCGGTATTTTTCTTGTCTCCCTGCGCGGGCACCCTAAATTGGTCATATGAAAGTCACGATTCAGAATATCGGTACCGGCATCACCGCCCCGCCGGTCGTCCATGCCCGCTTCAGCATCGGCGATGTCCTCAAGCATCGCAGCTTCGGCTTTCGCGGCGTGGTGTTCGACATCGACCCGGTCTTCGCCAACAGCGAGGAATGGTATGAATCGATCCCCGAACATGCCCGCCCCGACAAGCAGCAGCCCTTCTACCACCTGCTCGCCGAAAATGGCGAGAACAGCTATGTCGCCTATGTCAGCCAGCAGAATCTGGTGGCCGACGACAGCGAGGAGCCGGTCGATCACCCCGCGATCACCGGCCTGTTCGGCGATTATGCGGATGGCAAATATCAGCTGCGCCCGCGCCACCGGCACTGAGCCGCACCGGCGGGCGGCGCTGGGCCTTGCCCTGCTGCTCGCCGCGGCCGGGCCGTTGCAGGCTGCCCCGTTGCCGACGCAGGCCCCGGCGCCGGACAAGGTCGCGGTTCCCAATGCCGACCCGACCTTCCCCTTCTCCAACGAGATCGCCGCCTTTGCGAAAGCGGAAGCGGCCGGCCCGCCAGTCGCCGACGCCACGCTGTTCCTGGGCAGTTCCAGCATCCGCCTGTGGGACATCAAGGGCAGCTTCACCGATATCGGTACGGTCAATCGCGGCTTTGGCGGCGCGACCACGCCCGACGTGCTGCATTATTACAAGCGGCTGCTGCCCAAGGCCAAGCCACGCTCGATCATCGTCTATGTCGGCGAGAATGACCTGGCCGCCGGCGCCACGCCGGACAAGGTCGCTACCGACGTGCTGACCCTGCTGCGCCAGCTTCGCGCCGACTATCCCAGGGCGCATATCGCCTATCTCTCGCTCAAGCCCAGCCCGATCCGCTGGACGCTCTGGCCCCAGATGGCGGCGGTCAACATGACCGTTTCGGCGCGCAGCAAGGCGATGAAGTTCGATTATCTCGATGTCGGCCGCCCCTTGCTCGCCACCGACGGCCTGCCCGATGCATCGCTGTTCCGCGCCGATGGTTTGCACATGAATCTGCGCGGTTACGAGCGCTGGACCAGGCTGGTCGATGCCTATCTGGACCATGCCGTGCTGGCGGATGCGAGCGCCGGCCGCGATTCCTGACCGTCCTGCCGGCCAGTTTAAGATTGATCCAAGCGCCAGCAACATTATTACCAGCCGCTTGATCGATCGACTGGCGAAGGGAAAAGAGCAGTGACAACCGATTCGGCCAAGGCCGTGCCGATGGCGGAGCTGACGCTACGCGGCGTCATATTGGGCGCGCTCATCACCCTGCTGTTCACCGCCGCGAACGTCTATCTGGGCCTCAAGATCGGCCTGACCTTCGCCACCTCGATCCCCGCCGCCGTCATCTCCATGGCGGTGCTGCGCCTGTTCGCGACCGGCACGATCCTGGAAAACAACATCGTCCAGACCATCGCATCGGCCGCCGGCACGCTCTCGGCGATCATCTTTGTGCTGCCGGGCCTGGTCATCATCGGCTGGTGGCAGGGCTTCCCCTATTGGCTGTCGGCCTGCACCATCGCGCTGGGCGGCATATTGGGCGTCATGTATTCGGTCCCGCTGCGCCGCGCGCTCGTCACCGGATCGGACCTGCCCTATCCCGAGGGTGTCGCTGCCGCCGAAGTGCTGAAAGTCGGCGCCGGCTCGCGCGAGGGCCTGGAAGAGAATAAGCGCGGCCTGGCCGCCATCGTCATGAGTTCGATCGCCGCCGCCGGCTTCTCGATCATCGCCAAGACCAAGATCCTGGCCGAGGAAGCCGCCACCTTCTTCAAGCTGGGCGCGGGCGCCAGCTCGGTCTCGACCAGCTTCTCGATGGCGCTGATCGGCGTCGGCCATCTGGTCGGCATCTCCGTCGGCGCCGCCATGTTCGTCGGCCTGCTCATCAGCTGGGTCGGCATCGTCCCCTATCTCACCAGCCCGCTGCCCGCCGGCGCGGACCTGGCCGATCTGGTCGGCACCACCTTCCGCATGAAGGCCCGCTTCATCGGCGCCGGCACGATCGGCATCGCCGCGATCTGGACCCTGCTCAAGATTCTCGGCCCGATCATCAGCGGCATCCGCTCCGCCCTCAACGCCGCCAAGGTGCGCAAGTCGGGCGATGCCGGCACGCTGGACATCACCGAGCGCGACCTGCCGATCGGCATCGTCTTCGGCACCATCCTCGCCTCGCTGGTGCCAATCGCCGTCCTGCTGTGGATCTTTGCCCAGGGCGGGCCGATCGCCGCCAACCCCGTGCCGATCATCGGCCTGACACTGGCCTATATCCTGGTCGCCGGCATCGTCATCGCCTCGGTCTGCGGCTATATGGCGGGCCTCATCGGCGCGTCGAACAGCCCGATCTCGGGCGTCGGCATCCTCGCCGTGCTGGGCGCGTCGCTGATCCTCGCCGCCATCTATGGCTCGGGCCATCCCGAACAGAGCCAGGCGCTGATCGCCTATGCGCTGTTCACCACCGCCATCGTCTTCGGCGTCGCCACCATTTCCAACGACAATCTGCAGGATCTGAAAACCGGCCAGCTGGTCGGCGCGACGCCGTGGAAGCAGCAGATCGCGCTGGTGCTGGGCGTATTGTTCGGCGCGCTGGTGATCCCGCCGGTGCTTGACCTCCTGAACAGCGCCTTCGGCTTTGCCGGCGCGCCCGGCGCCAAGGCGACCGCCCTGCCCGCGCCGCAGGCCGCGCTCATTTCCGCGCTCGCCAAGGGCGTGCTGGGCGGCGATCTCGACTGGGGCCTGATCGGCTTTGGCGCTGGCATCGGCGTGGTCGTGGTCGCGCTGGACGAACTGCTCGGCAAGACCGGCAAGATGCGCCTGCCCCCGCTCGCGGTCGGCATGGGCATCTATCTGCCAATGGCACTGACCTTGCTGATCCCGGTCGGCGCGGTGATCGGCCATTTCTACAATCGCTGGTCGCTGCGCCAGGCGAACCCGGAATTTGCCGAGCGCATGGGCGTGCTGATGGCCACCGGCTTCATCGTCGGCGAAAGCCTGTTCGGCGTCGCCTTTGCCGGCATCGTCGCCTCGACCGACAGCGACGCGCCACTGGCGCTCGTGGCCGAAAGCCATTGGGCGGTGCCGCTGTCGGTGCTGATCTTCGCCGGCGTGATCGCCGCCCTTTATGCGCGCCTGCGCCACTGGGCGACCGCGCCGCTCGCCTGACGAGATGAGATGGGGCGACCGACGCCAGGTCGCCCCATTCTTCAAAATCCTACGACAATAGAATGGATATGGGCCGACCTGCGGCTCGAAACCCTATGTCCGGCGGTTTAATTCTTCAGCATCACCCAAAGGCTGGAGAGCCCACATGCCACCCGAATTCCTGATTGCCATCATCTTGTGTATCGGCGCCGTCTTTTTCATCGACCATATGGCGCGGCTCGAAAAAGGCGGCCGGCTGCACCATCGTGGCGGCCTGTCCCGGCGCAGCGGCCGGCGGCGCGACTGAGCGCCCTATAATGTGGCCCCTGCATCACGTCACATAAGTTACATTTTTCAGACTTTTAACTGCAATCATATTGCCATGAAGCCGTAAGGACTCATCGCCAATGGCCTCCCCAACCGAAGGGGAGCATTCACCATGAAGACCTTGTTCCGTGGCGCGAGCCGCGCCGCGATCATCCTTGCCACCACCATGCCCGTCGCCGCCCTAGCCGGCACAATCAGCGGCACCGTGTCCGACGGCACCGGCACCCGTGCGCTGCAGTCGACCCAGCTGCGCATCGTCGAAAATGGCCGCATTGCCGAAGCCGGCCGTGACGGCTCCTACCGCTTCCCCGACGTCGCGCCGGGCACCTACACGATCGAAGCCCGCTACACCGGTGCCGACCCGGTGCGCACCACCGTCGTCGTGCCCGCCACCGGCGATGTCGATGCCGACATCCGTATCGGCTCGAACGTCGATGCGTCGATCATCGTCGTCGGCCAGGTCGCCAACCAGGCATCGGCCCTGTCGCGCCAGCGCGCGGCCGACGGTGTCGAAAGCGTCCTGACCCGCGACGCGATCGGCCAGTTCCCCGACCAGAATGTCGCCGAATCGCTGCGCCGCCTGCCCGGCGTCAACATCATGAACGACCAAGGCGAAGGCCGCTTCGTCTCGGTTCGCGGCCTCGACCCGGAACTCAACGCCGCATCGGTCAACGGTGCCCGCCTGCCCGCCCCGGAAAGCGATGTTCGCTCGGTCGCGCTGGACGTCGTGCCTTCGGAATTGATCGAATCGATCGAAGTGAAGAAGTCGCTGACCCCGGACATGGACGCCGACACGATCGGCGCCTCGATCGAGATCAACACCACCAGCGCCTTCGACCGCAAGAAGGATCTCTATTCGGTCAAGCTGGAAGGCAGCTATAACGACTATGCCGACGCCGTAACGCCCAAGGGCAGCGTCGATTTTGCCACCCGCCTCAGCGACAATTTCGGCATCTCGGGCGGCTTCAGCTATTACAAGCGCAAGTTCGAGACCGACAATATCGAAGCTGCGGACTGGACCACCAGCGACGACGGCATCGCCTATGCAGAAACGCTGGAATATCGCGATTATGACGTTCAGCGTAAGCGCATCGGCGGCACGCTGAACCTGGACTGGAAGCCGTCCGACACCACCAAGCTTTATGCCCGCGGCATCTACAACCAGTTTGAAGACCATGAATATCGTCGCCGCCTGACCTTCGTCCTGGATGAGCAGCCCGCTTCGGGCGATGCGGACAGCGCCAACTTCACCGACGAGGATGGCCGCATCGAAGTGCGCCGCGATCTCAAGGACCGTTTCGAGCGTCAGCGCATCAAGTCGCTGGTGCTGGGCGGCACCACCGAAACCGGCCCGTGGAAGCTGACCTATTCGGGTAGCTGGTCGGAATCGACCGAGAAGGAAAAGGGGTCGATCGACCCGATCCGCTGGCGCGCCCGGTTCGACGGCGATGGCGTCGATGTCGGCTTCAACTATGCCGATCCGCGCGTGCCGACCTTCAATGTCACCAGCGGCGCCGACCTGTTCAACGACCCGTCGGAATATAGCTTCAACCGCGTCGAGCAGACTGCCCTGTCGGACTCGCGCGACCGCGAATATGCGCTGAAAGGCGATGTATCGCGCGCCTTCGCCACCGACGGCGGCACCTTCACCGTGCAAGCCGGCATGAAAGCCCGCTGGCGCAAGAAGAGCTATAATTTCAACATGAACTATTATGGCGATGCCGATCTGGACCTGGCCGATGTGCTGGGCGCCCAGACCTATCGCCTGTCCGATCTCGGCCCGCTGCCCGGCAAGGGCCAAGCTACCGATTATTTCTACAACAATATCGGTGAGTTCGAACTCGATCCGATCACCAGCGCCTATGAATCGGCAGCGCAGGATTACAGCGCGAAGGAAGATATCCTCGCCACCTATCTGCTGGGCCGTTGGGATAGTGAGAAGGTCCGCATCATCGGCGGCGTCCGCATGGAGCAGACCCGCAACGTGCTGCGCGGCAATGTCACCGAATATGAACTGGATGACGAAGGCGAAACCACTGGCGTCATCTCGACGCCTAATGTCTTCACCAAACATTATACCGACTGGCTGCCCAGCCTGACCGCCCGCTTCGAACCGAGCCAGGGCCTGGTGTTCCGCGCCGCCGCCTACAAGAGCCTGGTCCGTCCCAAGCTGTCGCAGCTCGCACCGCGCTTTATCCTCGACGAGGATTATGCTGCCGAGTTCGGCAATCCGAACCTGAAGCCCTATCGCGCCTGGAACTTCGATGCCTCGGCCGAATGGTATTTCTCGAACAATGGCGCACTGAGCGCCGGCCTCTTCTATAAGTCGATCAAAGACTATAGCGCGCAGGTCCGCGACTTTGATGACGGCGTCTATAATGGCGTCGCCTATAGCGAGGCATCCTATTATGTGAATGGCGACACCGCCAAGGTGAAGGGCGTCGAACTCTCGTTCAGCCAGGTGCTGAACTTCCTGCCGGCGCCGCTCGATGGCTTCCTGGTGAACCTCAACTACACCTTCACCGACGCCGACGGAAAGATCACCAGCTACGACCGGGACGACAACGCCTATACCCGCAAGATCGGCCTGCCCAATGCTTCGCGCCACACCTTCAATGCGGTGCTGGGCTATGAAAAGGGTCCGATCTCGCTGCGCGCCGCCGGCACCTATCGCAGCAAATATCTGGACGAGATCGGCGATGGTCCGGACACCGACCGTATTGTCGACAACCACTTCCAGCTCGACCTGAGCGCGAAGTACAAGATCCTGCCCGGCGTCCGCCTGTTCGCCGACTGGGTCAACGTCAACAACGCCAAATATTTCGCCTATCAGAATTTCGAGGGCAGCAAGCGCCTGCTCCAATATGAGGAATATAACTGGACCGCGAAGTTCGGTATTTCCGCCAGCTTCTGATCCCGTTCGATTTCCCCTGCTTGCCGGTCGCGCCCTTGCGCGGCCGGCAAGTCCCGTTTTCCCGGAAAGGACGCCCATGTCCCGACTGTTCCTGACCATGCTGCTGATGGCGAGCGCCGCGCCGCTCTCCGCCCAGACCGCCGCCAGCCCGCCCGTGCCCCGCTCCACCGGCACGCCCTATGCGGCGCGCACCCTGCCCGACCGGATCATGCTGACGCCCGCCGCCGACCCTTCGCGCGGCATGGCGGTCGCCTGGCGCACCGATGCCGCCCAGACCGCCAGCGAAGCGCAGATCGCCATCTCCGTCGACGGCCCGACGCTGGAGGAGGAGGCAAGGACCGTGACCGGTCCCGCCGGCACGGCCAAGGACAGCGCCAATGGCCCGGCGCTCTATCACCAGATCCGCTTCGACAATCTGACGCCTGATACCGTCTATGCCTATCGGCTGAAGGGCAGCGCGGGCTGGAGCGAGTGGCTACAATTCCGCACGGCGGCGGCGCAGGCCAGGCCGTTCCGCTTCCTCTATCTGGGCGACATCCAGAACGGTATCCTGACCTATGCCAGCCGCGTCATCCGCCAAGCTTTCCATGCCAATGGCGGGATCGAGCTGGTCGCCCATGCCGGCGATCTTGCCGCGCAGCGCGACGACCTCGACCATGATGACGAATGGGGCGAGTTCAACCAGGCCGGCGGCTATAACTGGTCGATCGTTCCGCAACTGCCCGCGACCGGCAATCATGAATATGTCGATGTGGTGAAGCCCGACGGCAGCGAGAGCCGCACGCTCGGCCCCTATTTCCCGCTGCAGTTTGCGCTGCCCGACAATGGCGTGCCGGGCCTCAAGACCACCTATTTTATCGATTATCAGGGGGTGCGCTTCATCGTGCTGGACGGCACGTCGGCAATCGACCTCGGCACCATGGCGCAGCAGACCGCATGGCTCGACGCCACCCTGGCGTCCAGCAAGGCGAAATGGAATGTCGTGCTGTTCCACCAGCCCGTCTTCACCTGTGCCCGACAGCAGGACACGTCCGAGGTCAAGGCCGCGTGGAAGCCGGTGTTCGACAAGCGCAAGGTCGATCTGGTGCTGCAGGGCCATGACCATTGCTACAGCCGCCTGACCTCCGAAGCGGGGCGCGAGGCGTCGGCACAGGCACGCAAGAATGGCGCGATCCAGGGGCCGGTCTATCTCGTCTCGGTCACCGGCTCCAAGATGTATGGCCTCAATGACCGTGCCCGCACCCAGCCGGACAAGACGGCGGAGGCGACCGAACTCTATCAGGTCGTGGACGTGGACGGCGATCGCCTGAAATTCCGCACCTATACCGCGTCGGGCAAGCTCTATGACGGTTTCGACCTCACAAAGGGCGCGGATGGCAATCACCTGACCGACACCAGCGAACCCACCATCGCCGTGCGCACCTGTACCGGCACTATCGGCCCCGATGGCGGCAAATGCGTCGCGCGCGGCAAATGAGGAATATCGTGATGAAGCCCTTCGTCCTGTCGCTCACCAGCCTGCTCGCGCTGGCCGCCTGCACCACCGCCGAGACGGAAGTGCCGGTCGCAACGCGCATCGCCAACGCCACGCCGGCCGTGAATGTCACGGCGCGCGGCGAAACCACGCCGGTCGGCACGCCCAATGCCGACGCGGCGGATGATCCGGCGATCTGGCGCAATGCCGCCAATCCGGCCGCGAGCCTGATCGTCGGCACCGACAAGAAGGCCGGCCTCTATGTCTATGGCCTGGACGGCAAGACGCGCGATTTCCTGGACGCCGGCCGGGTCAACAATGTCGATCTGCGCGACGGCGTAGCGGTGAACGGCCGGACCGGAATCCTGGTCGTGGCGTCGGACCGCAACGATGTCGCCAACGCCAAGCTCGCCCTGTTCCGCCTCGACAGCGCGACAGCGAAACTGACAGCCCTGGGCAAGGTCGATGCCGGCAAGGGAGAGGCTTATGGCATCTGCCTGTACAAGGCGCCGGAGGCGACCTACGCCTTCATCGTGCTGAAGGACGGGACGATCAACCAGGTCGCGCTCGATGCGTCCGGCGCCACGCCGACCGGCAGGATCGTCCGCAGCATGAAGCTTGGCACCCAGTCGGAAGGCTGCGCCGTGGATGACCGCACCGGGATCCTCTATGTCGCGGAGGAAGATGTCGGCCTGTGGCGCTTCGACGCGCGCGCATCTGGCGCCACCACGCCCACGAAAATCGCGGCGGCCGACGGCAAGAATCTGGTCATGGATGCCGAAGGCGTCGCCATCGCCCAAATCGGCGCGAAGGACGGCTATGTCCTCGTCTCCAGCCAGGGCGACAATGCCTATGTCGCCTATCGCCTGTCCGACGACGCCTATGTCGGTCGCTTCCGCGTCGTCGATGGCGCCATTGGCGGGTCGGAGGAAACCGACGGCATCGAGCTGATGCTGGGCGATTTCGGCCCGGCCTATCCCAGTGGGCTGTTCATTGCGCAGGATGGCCATAACGCGGCGGCGGCGCAGAATTTCAAGCTGGTCGCCTGGGACGACATCGCCAGGGCATTGGGCCTGCCGAACTGACCGAAACCGGAAAGGGCGGCCGCGATGCCGCCCTTCCTTGTTATCGCGCCTGCAAGGCGGCCAGCGCCGCCCGTGTCGACAGGGTCAGTGGCTGCGGCAGCGCATCCAGCGCGAACCAGCCGCATGCCGCCAGCGCCTCCGGCTCCCGCACCACCGGATCGCCCTGCGCGTCCTCGACCAGATAGACTGGCGCGACCCAATGGGTGCCGCGCGCTTCATCGATCTGGTCCGTCAGGCACAGCAATTCACGCGCCCTGATCGTCAGGCCCAGCTCCTCGAAAATCTCGCGCTCGGCCGCCGCCGCCATCGCCTCGAACAGGTCGACCTTGCCGCCCGGCAGGCCCCAATGCCCCGCCTCCGGCTCGCGCCGCCGCTGCACCAGCAGCAACCTGCCATCGCGCAAGATCGCCGCGCCGCATCCGACCCGTGGTTTCGTCTGATTCATGCTCTTCCCATTTGGAAAGGGCGGCGGATCGCTCCGCCGCCCCATGCCCTTACTTCTTGCCCGCGAACCAGGCCGCGGTCGGTGCCTTGAGGCGGCTGCGCGTCTCGATCCGGGTCTTGATCGCGGCGATCGAGCGATCGACCACCTTGCGCGATTCCGGCGTCAGATACTGGGTCGCATAGGCGTCCAGCTTGGTCACCATCGCCGGGTCGGCCGATCCGCCGCCCAGACGGGCCAGCGCCTGACTGCGGGCCGACACGTCGATCAGCGCCTCATATTGCGCCTTGTGCGCCAGCACATAGTCGACCGCCAACATCGGATGGGCGACGCCCACCTGGCCGATGATCGCCGCGCTGGTGGTCTTGCCCGGCTCATCGGTTAGGGCGAGATCCAGAGCCTGCTGCCCCAGCTTCTCGTCCTTCGCCTTGCCGAGCAGCGCGTAGAGCGTGCTCTTTTCGAGGTCGCTCTGCGCACCCTTGGCCATCACGCGCAGCTTGTCCCAGGTCGCCTGATCGGCATTCTGGGCGATGATGCCCAGCCAGACATTGCGCAGCGGCCCGTCGAGCGCGGCCGGGTTGGTCGCCAGCGCGGCGAAGCGGCGGTTGGCCTCGGCCACCACGCCCTTGTCACCCATGCTGCCCAGCGTCGCGACCAGGCTGGTGCGCAGCACCGGCACCTGCGGCCCTTCGCCGGCCTTGGCATCATAGCCGATCGCCGTCAGCGCCGGGGTCAGCTTGGCCGAGGCATAGGCCGCGACCTTCGCCTGGGCGGCGGCATCGCCCTCCAGCATGTCATAGCTGCTCTTCAAATAGCCGGGCACTTCCGCCAGCACGGCCGGGCTGCCATTGACCGGCACCGCGTCGACCAGGTCGAGCGCCAGGCCGATCGGCTGGTATCCACCCAGCGCCAGCTGGAAATTGTCCGCCATCAGGCCGGTCTGGTCCATGCTGGACAGCTGGCTGAAGCCCTTGGCCAGCGCCTGGATATTGGCGGCGGGATAGAGCGAACGATAATAACCGGTCTGGCCCGCATTGATGACATAGGCGCCGCAGCCCGGCAGCGTGATCTGGCCATTGCCCTGCAGGATCAGGCGCTGCGCCTCGCCGCCCTGCACCTGCGCCTTCACCGGCACATTCCACTTGAGCGGCGCCTTGTCCTTGGCGTCGCGGCTGAACTCGCCCTGGCTCAGCGTCAGGATGGTGTTGCCGCCCTGGCACTGGGCGCTCTCCACCTTGACCAGCGGGATGCCCGGCTGGCTGGTGAAATCATGCGCAATGCTGACCAGGCCCTTGGCACCCGCGCCCTCGACCGCCTTCCAAAGATCGTCGGTGACGGTGTTCCCATAGGCATGTTGCTTCATGTAGGACTGGATGCCCGCCTTCCACGCATCCTCGCCGGCATAGCCTTCAAGCATGGTGATGACCGCTTCGCCCTTCTGATAGGTGATGGCGTCGAAGGCCTGATTCACCTGATCGACGGTGGTGATCTTCTGCACGACCGGGTGGGTGGTCTTGAGCGCGTCGAGGCTCATCGCCCGCTCGCGGCCATCGACGCGCGACAGCAGGGCTTCCCATTCCGGGTTCAGCTTGTCGGTGACCTTGGTCGCCATCCAGCTCGCAAAACCCTCGTTCAGCCAGAGATCGTCCCACCAGGCCATGGTGACGAGATCGCCGAACCACTGATGCGCCATTTCATGCGCGGCCACTTCATAGATGGCGCGCTTGGTCTCTTCGGAGGTGAAGCGCGGATCGACCAGCAGAGTGCGCTCGAAGGTGAAGATCGCGCCCCAATTCTCCATCGCGCTGAAGAACTGGCTCTGGCCCGGACCCGCGACATTGTCGAGCTTGGGCAGCGGGAAGGGCACGCCGAAATAGTCGTTATAATAAGGCAGGATCGCCGCCGACGCGTCGAGCGCCAGCTGCGCCTTGGCGGTATTGCCCCGGCCGGTGATGACGCCGACTTCGGTATTGCCCGCCATCTTGGTCGCGCGGTCCAGTTCGCCCAGGCCGAAGAAGAGCAGGTAGGACGACATTTTGGGGCTGGTGCCGAAGGTCACCAGCTTCTTGCCGCCGCCAATATCCTTGGTCGCCTTGACCGGCATGTTGCCGACCGCCAGCTGGTCCGCCGGGACCGCGGCGGACAGGTCGAAGGTCGCCTTGTAGCTCGGCTCGTCGAAGCTCGGCACGAAACGGCGGGCGTCGGGCGCCTCGAACTGGGTGAAGAGCGCGCGCTTCGCGGCGCCGGCATTGTCGGTATAGTCGAGCGCGAACAGGCCATTAGCCTGCTGATTGATGATGCCGGCATAGACCATGGTCAGCTTGTAGCTGCCCGGCTGGACCGGCTTACCGAAGTCGAGGCTGACGGTCTGGGCATCGGCATCGACCTTGGCAGTGCCAGTGATCGCCTTGCCCTTGGCTGGGGTCAGGGTGACGCTGGAGACGGTCAGGTCGGCAGCGTTGAGCACCAGCGCCGGCATGGCGGTGGCGACAGTGACGTCGATCGTCACCTTGCCGGTGAATTTGAGGTTCGCCGCATCGGGCGTCACTTCGATCGCATAATGGCTGGGTGCGGCGCCACGGGGCAGCTGGGTGGTGACGCCGGCGGCGGGGCCGGCAGGCGCGGTCTGGGCCAGCGCGGGCGCGGCGATCGCCAGCGGCGCGGCCGCCATCAGGAACGGCAGGATTTTCGACAAGGGCATGGGGGAAGGAACTCCGATACGGCTTGGATGGCGCAATGAGACATAGTCACGCGCAACATGCAAACCGGATCGGCCCTTTCCCGCGGAGGGTCAAGTGAACTATACGCAAGAGAATGTCGTTGGTCGAAGCCTGTTGCGCGTTCGTCCAACAAGGGCAGAGTGGCTATCGGACGAAAAGCCTTCCGTCTCGCTGGGCGATGAGCGAGCGATCGCCGTTATCGCGCATGTGCCGCAATGCGGCCTTCCGGCAGGTAGGATCGCTATTGATCTGGCGCTCGAACCAACGCCGCCAAATGGGATCAGTCAATGCGATGGCATAGGCTTCTTCTATGCCGCATGCTTCGCGCAGGCGAATTTCCTTGATCAGCAAATGCCAGCGCGAACCGTCGGACGGGTCCAGTTCCGCCCGACGATTGCGATAAAAAGCCATGAGGCTTGCGGCATCCTGCATGATCGGCGCAGCCTATGGATCAGATATTCAGCCGCGGCCGCGATAGCCCGGCACGTCCTGCGGCGGCAGCCACAGGCCGGCGGGCGGTTCGCCCGACTGCCAGAAGACGTCGATCGGGATGCCGCCGCGCGGATACCAGTAACCGCCGATGCGCAGCCAGATCGGCTGCATTTCGGTGAACAGCCGCTCGCCGATGCCGACGGTGCAATCCTCGTGGAAGCCGGCATGGTTGCGGAAGCTGCCCAGGAACAGCTTGAGCGCCTTGGATTCGACGATCGTCGCGCCGGGCGCATAGTCGATCACCAGATGGGCGAAGTCGGGCTGGCCGGTCACCGGGCAGAGCGAGGTGAATTCCGGCGCCGTGAAGCGCACCAGATAGGGCTTGCCCGGACGGGGATTGGGGACATAGTCGAGGACGGCGTCCTCGGGCCGCTGCGGCAGGGTGCTGGCGCGGCCGAGATGGAGCGGGGTATCGGTCATGAGGGCGCATGTAGTCGATTACACGCAATTTGTCATCGGTCCGGCGCGCAAGGCCACCCGTTCATCTGGCGTTCAGCAAAATTTCTGCCTTGGCAGGGCCATGGGGTCTATGCGTCTGTTCCTTTCCGCCCTGCCGCTGCTGGCAGTCACACCCGCGCTGGCACAGCAAGCCACCGGCAGCGATCCGGTCGTCAATCTGCAGCGCGCCGCGCCGCCGCCGCCGGCCGATGACCCGCGCCGTCAAGGCCCGGAACTCGACGTGTTCCGGGGCACGGCAACGCCGACCCCGACACCCACGCCGTCGTTGCCGCCGATCGTCGCCCCCACGGTGACGCCAGCACCGACCCAGCGCGCGCCCACGACCACGCCTGCCCCTGCATCGCAGCGCCCGGCACCGACGCCGGCGCCGACGCGCACCGAAACACCGCGCACGACGCCCGCCCCTACCCCGGCCGAACGCCCGGCCGCGCGCGACACCACGCCGGCGCAGCCCAGCCCGGCGCCCGCTGTGGCGGAGCCGGACAATGCCGCCAACGCGGTGGAAACACCGCCGCCGGCCGCCCTGCCCGCGCCCGAGCCGGTCACGGCCGACAACAGCGTCACCACTGCCGAACCCGCGCCGGACGCCGAAGCGCAGGGGCTGAGCTGGCCCTGGATCGCCGCCGCCATCGCCGCACTGGCGGTGATCGCCGGCTTTCTGCTGATGCGGCGCCGTCGTGTGGCGGCGGAGGTCGACGCCGAGCCGGCGAGCGCGCCAGCCCCGGCAGCGCCCCGACCAGCCCCAGCCCCCGTTGCGCCGCCCCCGCCGGCTCCGGCGCCTGCTCCCGCGCCTATGCCGGCGCCCACGCCAGCACCTGCCCCCGAACCCGTGGCATCGGCGCCGGCCAGCGACGCCGGCGATCGCCCCTGGATCGACCTCGGCCTCGACATCAGCCTCGCCCGCTCCTCGCTGATCGGTGTGACCATCGGCTATACGCTGCTGCTCCACAATCGCGGCGATTGCCCGGCCCGCGACATCATGGTGCGCGGCATATTGGGCAATGCGGGCGCGCAGCAGGATGCGTTGCTGCGCCATTTCTTCGGTGGCGAGACCGGCATGCCGCTGCATTCGATCGTCTCGATCGCGCCGGGCGAAACCGTGCGCATGACCAACGAGCTGCGCCTGGCCCAGGACGAGATCGTGCCGGTGACGATGGGCGAACGGTCGCTGCTGGTGCCGATCGCCGCCTTCGACGCCCATTATCGCTGGGGCGAGGATGAGGAAGCGCCCGAAGGTACCGGCCGCACCGGTCGCGCCTTCATCGTCGGCCAGGAACAGGATCCGCCCGCCGAGCGCCTGTCGCCCTTCCGTCTCGACCAGGGGCCGCGCCAATATCGCCGGCCGGCCGCCCGCGCCGCCGCCGAAGTGCCGCCGGCCTGAGCATTTCCCTTTCCTGTCCGGCCAGGCGCTCCTAAAGTGCCTGTCGGACAAGGCAAAAGGGGCCGCATGGACATTCTCGTTTCCACCGACTGGCTGGCCGGCGAAATCGGCAAGCCCGATCTCGTCATTCTCGACGCCAGCCTGTTCCTACCCGGCACGCCGCGCGACCCGCGCGCCGAGTTCGACGCGGCCCATATTCCCGGCGCCGCCTTCATGGACCTGCCGAGCCTCAGCGATCCCGCCGATCCGGTGCCGGGCCAGTTGCCACCCGACGCGCTGATGACGCAGCGCATGCAGGCACTGGGCGTCAACGCCGACAGCCGCATCGTCATCTATGACAACAGCCCGACCCACAGCGCCGCGCGCGGCTGGTGGATGATGCGCGTCTATGGCCTGGGCGCATCGGCTGCGATCCTGGATGGCGGCCTGCCCAAATGGGTCGCCGAAGGCCGCCAGGTCGACAGCGGCACGCCCGCCATGGCGCCGGGCAACGCCGTCGCCCGGCTCGACCGCACACAGGTCCGTAGCAAAGCGGACATCCTCGCCAATCTCGACAGCGGCACCGCGCAACTGCTCGACGCGCGCGGCGCGGGGCGCTTCACCGGCGCGGAGGCCGAACCGCGCCCCGGCATGGCGTCGGGCCATATTCCCGGCAGCCGCAACATCCCCTCCTCCGCCTTCTTCGCCGCCGACAACAGCCTGAAGCAGGGCGAGGAACTGCGCCGCCTGCTGCTGGACGCCGGCACCGATCTCGACCGGCCGATCATCACCACCTGCGGCAGCGGCGTGACCGCCGCGATCATCCTCGCGGCGCTCGAAACGCTCGGGAAGCGCGACGTCAGCCTCTATGACGGCAGCTGGTCGGAATGGGGGTTCGATCCCGCCACGCCCAAGGCGACCGGGCCGGCCGCATGAGCGAGGACAGCAGAAGGCCGCTGACGAAGCTGGCGCAGGCCGGCCGTCGCGCCGACTGGACCGGCATGCCGGGGCAACCCGGCGCGATCGTCAGTCCGGGCGTGTGGCGCGCCTCGACCATCCTCTATGACGATGTCGCCCATTTGCGGAAGGCGGCGGGCAGCAGCACGCATGAGCGGCTCTTCTATGGGCGCAAGGGCACGCCGACCAGCTGGAGCCTGGCCGACGCGCTGACCGAAATGGAGCCGGGCGCGGAGGGCACGATGCTCTTCCCCTCGGGCGTGGCGGCGATCGCCTGCGCGCTGATGGCGGTGCTGCGGCCGGGCGACCAGTTGCTGATGGTCGACAGCGCCTATGACCCGACCCGCAATTTCTGCGAGCAGGTGCTGAAGCCCTTCGGCGTCGAGACGCTCTATTATGATCCGACCATCGGCGCCGGCATCGCCGAGCTGCTGACCGATCGCACCCGCGCCATCTTCCTGGAATGCCCCGGCAGCCTGACCTTCGAGGTGCAGGACGTGCCTGCGATCACTGCCATCGCGCGCGATCGCGGCATCACCACCCTGCTCGACAATACCTGGGCGACGCCGCTCTTCTTCCCGGCGCTGGCCCATGGCGTCGATATTTCGATCCTCGCCTGCACCAAATATATTGTCGGCCATAGCGACGTGATGATGGGGTCGATCACCGCCGCCGCGGCGCTGTTCTCGAAGGTCCGCCAGTCTGCCTATCTGTTCGGCCAGATGACCAGCCCCGACGATGCCTGGCTTGCCAGCCGCGGCCTGCGGACCCTGGGCGTCCGCCTGGCCCAGCATCAGGCGAGCGCACTCACGATCGCGCAGTGGCTGGCCGAGCAGCCCGATGTCGCCCGCGTGCTGCACCCGGCGCTACCCGACTGCCCCGGCCATGAATTGTGGGCGCGCGATTTCAGCGGCTCGACCGGCCTGTTCAGCTTCGTGCTGCAGGGCGGCGACGAGGCGGCCCGTGCTGCGCTGATCGACGGGCTCGCCCATTTCGGTATCGGCTATAGCTGGGGCGGGTTCGAGAGCCTGGCCCTGCCGGTCGATCCGGCCCGCTATCGCACCGCGACCATATGGCAGGCGGAAGGCCCGGTCATCCGGCTGCAGATCGGGCTGGAGGATCCCGCCGACCTGATCGCCGACCTTGACGCCGGTCTCGCCCGCTTCCGGGCAGCGCGCGGATGACGCAGCTGTCCGCATGGCTGGCCCGGCTGCCGGGCAATGCGGACATCACCCAGCCGCTGATCGCGATCGGCATCGCGCTGCTGCTCCATGCCATGGCCTATGGCCTGGCGCGGCTGCTGGCCCCGCGCATCCGCGAGCGCCTGCCTGCCCTCAGCGAACTGGCATCCACCCATGTCCGCCCGATGCTGCGTCATGCGATCAGCGCGCCGCTGTTCGCGACGGCACTGGCGCTGTGGCCGGCGGACAGCATCGCCCATCTGATCCTGGGCGCCGCGCTCGCCCTCGCCGTCGCCCTGTTCGCGCTGCATCTGCTGCAGGCGCTCAGCTTCCCGCGCTGGGCGATTACCCCGCTCGCCCTGCTGCTGTTCGTCATGGTGATATCGGGCAGCAGCGGCGGCATCGCGCCGGTAGGCTCGATGCTCGACGACGTCGCGCTGACGCTCGGCAAGCGGCGGATCAGCCTGCTCGACCTATTGTCGGTTGCGGCGACATTGGTCGCGCTGCTTGCCGGCATCCGCCTTGCCAACCGGCTGATCCGGCGCAGCATCCAGAAGGCGCCCGATCTCGACCCGACCCAGAAGTTGCTGGGCCAGAAGCTGGCCGGCATCGCCGTCATCATCGCCGCCTTCTTCATCGGCATCGACATATTGGGCATCGACCTCACCGCCTTCACCGTCTTTTCCGGGGCGCTGGGCCTGGCAGTCGGCTTCGGCCTGCAGAAGACGGTCGGCAATCTGATCGCCGGCATCATCCTGCTGATGGACCGGTCGATCAAGCCGGGTGACGTGATCGCGGTCGGCGACAGTTTCGGCTGGGTCAGCAAGATCGGCGTGCGCGCCGTGTCGATCATCACCCGCGACGGCAAGAAGCATCTCATCCCCAACGAAAATCTGATGACGCAGGAGGTGGAGAACTGGTCCTATTCCGACCGCAATATCCGCGTCCGCATCCCGGTGGGGATCAGCAATGACAGCGACATCGCGCTGGCCCAGCACCTGATGCTGGAAGCGGCCAAGGAAAGCCCGCGCGCGCTCAAGCATCCCGAGCCCAAGGTATGGCTGACCGCGCTCGGCCAATATCGGCTGGAGCATGAGATCCGCGTCTGGATCAACGATCCGGAAAATGGCGTGGGCGGGGTAACCTCCGACGTGCTGATGCGGGTGCTGGACAAGTTCAAGGCCCAGGGCATCATCGTCCCCTATCCGCGCCAGATCATCGAAGTGCGGCAGCCGCAGGATAGACATGATCTAGCAATGAATGAGCCCGACATTTCGGACCATTCCCCGTCCTGAGCGACCGCAACAGCGTTCGAATATCCAATAAATCACGCCTTATCATGTAGATATGCCGGGCATCCGGCGAACGCAGCCGCGCACCTTGTTGCGCCGTAGCAACAACAAAAGACGTAAAAGACATGAAACAGCAATAATATCTTGTGCGCCGCAGCGCGCGCAGGCATGGCCAAACTTGTTGAGGCAAGCTGGCCCACTTCCCCTGGGGGAAGCATAGAGGCAGGCGCCTGAACGCAGGCGGGACGATCGCAGAACCATCAAGGGGATTATCATGCGTAAGTCCATTCTCGGCCTCTCGGCCTTCGCTCTTGTTGCGCTGTCGGCACCCGCCATGGCCCAGGATGAGCCCGCTCCCGCGGTAACCGTCACCGGCAATGCCGCCGTCGTCAGCGATTATCGCTTCCGCGGCATTTCGCAGACCAACAAGAAGTTCGCGCTGCAGGGCGGCATCACCGTCACCCATGAATCGGGCTTCTATGTCTCGACCTGGGGCAGCTCGATCGACGAATATGTCGCCAACGGCTCGGACCAGGAACTCGACCTGATCGGCGGCTATTCGACCACGGTCGGCGGCGCGACGATCGACGTCGGCGTTCTCTATTATTACTATCCGGGCAATGCCGGTGCGAACACCGACTTCGTCGAGCCCTATGCCTCGATCAAGGGCACGTTCGGCCCCGCCACCGCCAAGCTGACCGCCAACTACGCCCCCAAGGCGAAGGCGCTGACCGTCGGCAATGGCAAGGAAGACAATCTCTACCTCGCCGGCGACGTCTCGGCCTCGATCCCCAACACCCCGCTGGGCGTGTCGGCGCATCTGGGCCACAGCTTCGGCCCGAGCTACCTCACCATCGGCAAGGAATATACCGACTGGAATATCGGCGCGACCTACACCTGGGGTCACCTGACCTTCGGCGTATCCTATGTCGACACCGACAAGTCGCTCTATTCGTCGGCAGGCCACAATATCAGCAAGGCCGGCGTGCTCGGTTCGCTCACCGCCTCCTTCTGATCCGCCTTCCCTTCGGGGATGAACAGGGCCGCGCTCTCCAGGGGGGATCGCGGCCCTGTTCTATATGCGGTGTTTACGGGTCGCCTTGGCCCGCGCCGCTGCCTATAAGGCGCCGATGCCTCCGATCGCCCTCCTGCTGCTCTTCGTCGTCACGATCGCGCTGATGGAGGGCTTTGCCTATGTGATGCACCGCTGGGTGATGCATGGGCCGGGCTGGCTCCTCCATGCCAGCCACCACCGCCCCCGCACCGGCTTCTTCGAGGCCAACGACCTCTATTTCGTGATCTTCGCCATGCCCTCCATCCTGCTGTTGCTGGGCGGGGTGCAATGGGGCTGGGGCAACTGGGCGACGGCCGTGGGCGCCGGCGTCGCCGCCTATGGCGCCATCTATCTCGGCTTCCACGACATCATCGTCCACCAGCGGGTGCGCCACCGCTATGTCGCCCGCTCGCGCTACATGAAGCGGATCGTCCAGGCGCATCGGCTGCACCATGCGGTCGAAACCAAGGAAGGGACCGTCAGCTTCGGCTTCCTGATCGCGCCCCATCCCACGGACCTGAAACGCGAACTGGCGCGGCGCGGCCGGGCCGGCGTGCGCGCCGCAAGGGATTGGCAGCCCGGCACGCGGGACTAGATCCGCGCGATATGGGTGGTAAGGGGACATTCTACCCCTCTCCCTTGAGGGAGAGGGCTGCGCAGACTTGGCAGCTTGCTGCCTAGTCGTAGCTGGGTGAGGGGGATGCCGCCTCGCATGAATGGAGCAACATAGCCCCCCTCATCCAACTTCGCCTAGCCGCTATGCGGCAAGGCTTCGTATCCTTCTCCCTCCAAGGGAGAAGGAACGGGGGAAAATGGTCGTCAGCCGCCCTTTCCTATTCGGTCATTCTCTGCTCCACCCTTGTCCATGGACGAGAGTGCCCGCCAATCCATGCGCGACATCCCGCCAATGGCTGGCCGACGCCTGACTGGCGCGCCCTTGTCGCGTCACTGTCGCTTCGGGCGCGCGTCAGCGACGCGTCGCGTTCTGCCCGGCTGTCGCGTTGCAGGCGCGCCACCGGCGCGCGGCAGGCGCATATCTGCCGCAAATAGGGTGAATCACCCCGATAACGGTGTGAACTTCGGCGGATATGAAACTGTCGCGTCGCGAACCGGACTGGGCAGGCCCCTAGCCGCGCAGCGCGCAGGGGACGATGCTGGACGGATCGGGGCGGGCAGTGCTGCGGCGGAAGCGGGCCATATAGCCACCGGCGGTTGGCTTGGCGATCATCTCCTCCAGCCGGAAGCCCATTGCCGCCAGTTCGCAGGTGAGCAGGCGGCGGGGCGTGCCATGCTGGTCGGTCGGCCGGTCGGCATCGACCACGATCAGTTCGCCATCGGCCTTGAGCGCCGGGCTGAGATGCCACAGGAACGCATAGGGTTCGGCGATCTCATGATACATATGGACCATGAAGATGCGGTCGAAGCTGTTTTCAGGCAGCTTGGGATCTTCCGGCGCGCCCAGCTTCACGCTGACATTGGTCCAGTTTTCGCGGGTGATGCGACGGCTGAGCGCATCGATCACCTCGGGCAATATATCCTCGGCCAGCACCCGGCCCTTGACGCCGACGCGCTTGGCCAGGCGCACGGTATAATAGCCCTCGCCAGCACCGATATCCGCGATGGTCATGCCCGGCCGGATGCCGGCCCGGTCCATGATGTCCTCCGCCTCATTGACCCGGTCGCGCGCTTCCTCGCTCGACCAGCGGGTCGACACGATCGGCGCCACCGGCCGGTCGGCGCGGGGGAAGGACGCGGCGCCGGCCGCGCGTTCCGACTGGTTGCCGCCTGCCAGCGGCCCGCAGGCTGCCAGCAGGAGCAACGGCCCCGCCAGCACCATGCGGATCATCAGTCGACATCCTCCACGTCGACCTTCTCGCCCGTGACCTTCTGCGACAGGGCAGCGGCCATGAACGGATCGAGCGCGCCATCGAGCACATCGTCGGGGGCGGTCGAGGTGACGCCGGTGCGCAGATCCTTCACCAGCTGATAAGGCTGGAGCACATAGGAGCGGATCTGGTGGCCCCAGCCGATCTCGGTCTTGGCGGCATAGTCGGTCGACGCCGCTTCCTCGCGCTTGCGCAGTTCCGCCTCGTACAGGCGGGCCTTCAGCATGTTCATCGCGGTGGCGCGGTTCTTGTGCTGCGACCGGTCATTCTGCGACGCGACGATGATGCCCGAGGGGACGTGGGTGATGCGGACCGCGGAGTCGGTGGTATTAACGTGCTGACCACCCGCACCCGAGGCGCGATAGGTATCGATCTTGAGGTCGCTTTCCTTGACCTCGATATCGATATTGTCGTCGATCACCGGATAGACCCAGACCGACGAGAAGCTGGTATGGCGGCGCGCCGCACTGTCATAGGGGCTGATGCGGACCAGGCGGTGAACGCCGCTTTCGGTCTTGGCATAGCCATAGGCATTCTCGCCCTTGATGAGGAAGGTGGCCGACTTGATGCCGGCAGTTTCGCCCGCCTGATAGTCGACCAGTTCCACCTTATAGCCGCGCCGTTCGGCCCAGCGGCGATACATGCGCGACAGGATTTCGGCCCAGTCCTGGCTTTCGGTGCCGCCGGCGCCGGCGTGGATTTCCAGATAGGTGTCGCTGGCATCGGCCTCGCCCGCCAGCAGCGCCTTGATCTTGTCTTCGTCGGCGCGCTCGGCCAGCGCCTTCAGCGCGGCGATGGCTTCGGAGACCATATCCTCATCGCCTTCGGCCTCGGCCATTTCAATGAGTTCGGCATTGTCGGTCTTTTCGGCCTCGATCGCGCGGGTAGCGCCGATCGCGCTGTCGAGACGGGTGCGCTCGCGCATCACCTCCTGCGCCAGCTTGGCATTGTCCCACAGGGTCGGATCCTCGACGCGGGCATTCAGCTCGTCCAGCCGGCGCAGCGCACGGTCCCAGTCGAGGAAGCGGCGCAGCAGGTCCAGCGCGGCGTCGATACGGTCGATATATTGCTGCGCTTCGGCGCGCATGGGAGGTCTCCAGAATCTCGTGGCGTCCAGCGTCAGCTACCCGAACGCATCAAACGCCTGCCCCTATCCCAGGCCGGGCTTTTTGGGAAGATCAATCCGCCGGAGGGCCGGCGTGGTAACGGTCCGAAATCTGCCGGACATAATGGCATCTTAGCCCGATGGCGCAGACCGCCCCGCGCGAGGGCGGCGCATCAAGGGGGAAAACCTTTTTCCATGAAAGGCGATCCCATGAACCCGACCACCCCCATGCCGGCGACGCACAGCCCGGCCACCCTCTATATCCTGCTCGACGCCGTGCGTTGCTGGGCAGCGGCGCGACGCCGACGCCAGCCGGCAATGGCCCAGTTGCACCTGCGGCTGCGGCGCTATGGCTGCGAACAGCTTTCCCCTGCGCTCGACAGCCTGTTGCGGCTGGGCGAGCAGGTGACCGGCCATGGGCTGCGCACCGGCCGGGGGCCGCGATTGAGCGAGGACGAGAATCTGCTGATCGACCTGTTGCAGGCGCGCTGGACCGGCCCCGTTCCCTATGCCTGTAGCGACGCGATCGCCTGCGCCTTCTGCTATGCGGTGCGATCGACCCAGATATTGCTGGCGCAGGCGCTGGAAGGCCGGCGCGGCGCCACCAGCCTGTCGATCTGCGACGCCAATCCGCGCCACTGCTGAGGATAAGAGGGCGGGCGCCGACGCGCCCGCCCCTCAATAGATACCGCCCTGATCCTGCAGGAAGTCGGCGTCGTTGCGCTGGCGGGTACGGACCGCGTCGGCCTTGGCCGCGACCTTGGCCTGCGCCTCCGCCTCCTCCTTGCGGATGGTGCGGCGCGGTTCGGATTCGGGCTTGAACGCTTCCCAGATGACCGCGGGCTTGGGCTCATCGGTCGGCCAGGCGCCATAGACGCGCTTGCCCGAGCGGCGGTCGATCGCGACCATGCGGATACCGGCCGGGGCGATGAACGGCGTCTTGGGCATGGTCTCCAGGATCGGGGCCATCGCCTCCTTCCAGATCGGCGCGGCGATGCGGCCGCCCTGTGCCCAGCCGCCCAGGCTGCGCGGCTGGTCATAGCCGATATAGACGCCGGCGACGAGGTCGGGCGAGCCGCCGACGAACCAGACATTGGTCGGACCGTTGGTGGTGCCGGTCTTGCCGAACAGCGGGCGCTTGAGGTCGGCGAGCACGGTCGCGGTGCCGCGCTGGATCACGCCTTCGGTGATGTGGACGACCTGATAGGCGGTCATCGGGTTCATCACCTGACGCCCCTCGAAACCGAAGCGCGGCATCGGCTTGCCGTCCCAATTGGCCATGTTGCAATTGTCGCAGGGATGCCAGCGTTCCGGCCAGATCACCTTGCCGCGTCGATCCTGCACATAGTCCATCAGCTTGGGCGCGAACTGCCGCCCCTGATTGGCGAGCGTGGCATAGGCGTTGACCATGCGCTCCACCGTCGTCTCGCCCGCGCCCAGCGCGAAGGAGAGATAGGGCTGATAGTCGCCGATGCCCATATTCTTGATGGTGCGCACGACCCGGTCCATGCCGGTCTGGCTGGCGGCGCGCACGGTCATCAGGTTGCGCGACTGCTCGACGCCCCAGCGCATCGTCTGCGGACCGGCGCTGCCGCCCGAGAAGTTGCGGAAGCATTTCTGGCCAAGGCCCGCGCCCTGATAGACGCACAAGGGACCGTCGACGATGATCGAGGCCGGCGTCATGCCATTGTCGAGCGCGGCGGCATAGACGAAGGGCTTGATCGTCGAGCCGGGCTGACGCTGCGCCTGGGTCGAGCGGTTGTAGGAGGAAAGGCGATAGTCGAAGCCGCCCTGCATCGCGCGGATGCGGCCCGAATGCACTTCCTCCACCACCATGCCGCCCGACACTTCGGGAATGTTGCGCAGCGCCCAGCTGGCACCGTCGCGGGCGACGATGATCAGGTCGCCCGGCTTCATCGCCGAGATGGCGGGACCACCGGTGCGGCGATAGGGCAGCTGCGCCAGGCTGGCGGGCAGCGTGCCGGTGGTGCCGTCGGCAAAGCCGATCTGCGCGCCACTGCGGTCGCGGCTGATGACGGCGGCGACGCGCCAGCCGGCATAATCGACGCTGATGAAGCTGGCGGCAAGTTCGCGTTCCCAGCCCTTGTCGGGGTCGATATGACCGACCGGGCCGGACCAGCCGCGGCCGGCACCAAAGCGCAACAGGCCGTTGCGCAGCGCGGTCTGGGTATGGTCCTGCGCCACCGGATCATAGGGACTGCGCACCCACAGGCCGCCGGCATAGACGCTGTTGGGGCCATCCTCCGCCTTTTCGCCGAACTGCTGGATCAGGCGACGACGCACCTCCTCCATATAATAGCCGCCGGCATTGGCGTCGAAGCTGGAACCATGGGCGGCAACGGTGCCGAGCGGCAGGGCGATGGCGGCGTCGCGCTGGGCCGCGCTGATCCAGCCATTCTTCTCCATCTCGCCCAGCGCCCAGTTGCGACGGTCGATCGCGCGGGCATGGCCGGTGGTGCTTTCCGGGCGATAATTGGCCGGCCCCTTGGGCAGGATCGCCAGATAGGCCATTTCATGCAGCTGGAGATCGGCGACGTCCTTGTCGAAATAGGCCCGCGCCGCCGCCTGCACGCCATAGGCGTTCCGGCCGAGGAAGATCTGGTTGAGATAGAGTTCGAGGATCTGCTGCTTGGTGAGGACATTTTCCATGCGCCAGGCGAGGATCATCTCCTTCACCTTGCGCGTAGGCGAATATTCGTCGCCGATCAGCAGATTCTTCGCCACCTGCTGGGTGATGGTGGAGCCGCCACGGGCGCGCTGGCCCGAGCCGAGCTTGCTGGCATAATCGAACACCGCGCCGGCAAAACCGGGAATGTCGACGCCATGATGTTCGAAGAAGGTCTTGTCCTCGGCCGCCAGATAGGCGTGGATCAGCTGCTGGGGATAATCGCTATATTGCAGCTGGACGCGGCGTTCGCGCGCATAGCTGTGGACCGGCTGGCCATTGATGTCGCGCACCATGGTCGGCAGCGGCGGCTCATATTCCAGCAGCGAGGTCGCGTCGGGCAGGCCGCGCGCAAAGATCAGCCAGAACAGGAAGATGGCGAGCAGGAAGCCGCCCAGCAGGATCGCGGCCCAGCGGAACAGGCGGCGCTGCCACAAGGGCTTCAACCGGTCGGCAATACCCCCGGCGCCACGGCGCAGGCGATAGGCGAAGGACGATGCGGGCGGATTGGAACGGGCCTCTTCCATGGTGGAAGAGGCTCTAGAGCCTGATCGCCTGAGATGGAAGCGCTTTGCGTTTCCATCGATGGCGTGAATCAGGCTCTACATCCTGAATCCCGGTCAAAAGTCCTTCAATACCAGCACCGATGCGCGGATAGGCGCGTCAGCCACCCGACCGGCCGCTGCCCATGGCGAGCTTGCGGGCGAAATGGACGTCGATGGCGCGGGCGACACCGCGCGCGATCGCCTGCTGCCCCTCGTGCGAGGAGAGGAAAAGGGCATCATCCGCATTGCTGATATAGCCGGTCTCGAACAGGACCGAGGGCGTGTCCGGGGCCTTCAGCACCATCAGCGAGGCGAAGCGGTGATAGGCGCTGCGGAACGGCACATAGGGCGCAGCCTCGCGCTGCAGCAGCCGCGCGAAATTGGCCGAGATGTTCATCGATTCCCGCTGCGTCAGATCGATGAGGATCGAGGAGACGTCGCCCGACTGGTTGCCGAGATTGACGCCGTTCAGCACGTCGGCCTTGTTCTCGCGCGCGGCGAGCCGGGCCGCTTCCCGGTCCGACGCGGTTTCGGAGAGGGTGTAGACGGTGGCGCCATGGGCGTCGGCATTTTCCGCCGAATCGGCATGGACCGATATGAAGAGATCGGCGCCCAGCTTGCGGGCGATGCCATAGCGCTCCTGCAGCACGAGGAAGCGGTCATCGCCGCGGGTCAGGGCCACGCGCACCCGGCCGGACTTGACCAGCTGGTCCCGGATCGCCTGCGCGATCGCCAGCGTCACATCCTTTTCGCGCTTGCCATTATCCTTGTTGATGGCGCCCGGATCATGACCGCCATGGCCGGCATCAATCACCACCAGCGGGCGCGATCCGTCGCGCACGCCCTCGATCGCGGGCAGATCGACGCCGCGCGCGACCGGCGGGATCGGCACGGTGATCGAATGAATGCGCTTTTGCGGCCGGGCGCTCATATTGGCGGGCGCGTCGAAGCGCAGTCGCCCCTGCCCCACGGCGGTGCGGAACCGGCCGTCGGTCACATTCTGGAGCGAGAAGCTGAGTGACTTGCCGTCGGCCGCGATCTGCGGATCGCCGAGCGTCGCTGGCGTCGTCAGGTCAAGCACGATGCGCGCCATGGTGTCGCTGAGCTGGCCCTGACGAATGCCGCTGACCGCTGCATTAGAACCGGCATAGCGGCTGGCACCGGCCTGCGCACCGGCGACATCCAGCGCGATGCGGCGCGGCCCGTCGAGCAGGAAGGCGGACGCGCCCTCCACCCGATCGTCGAACCGAACGGTGACGCGGTCGCCCTGCACATCCACGGCCGCGATGCCGCCGGCATCGCCGGGGGTCGCTGCCAGCATCGTCGTTGCCAGCGCAATTATGTTGAGCATGCGCCGCTTGTGCAACGCGCGCCCATCGGCCGTCCAGCCAATTTTCATGACGTCTATCCGTCCAGCGTCCCCACGCTGAATTTCGGATTAAGCATCGGCTGTTGTGACGGGGTAAAATGAAACGGTTAACATCGGTTTCAGCATGAATCGCCGACCGGCCGATCAAGGTCATCATAAAGACATAATCTTTTCAGGGACCGTTGCTCCCCGCGTCCATGACTGCTACCCCTTCAAATTCCGGGAGGACCGACCATATCAATAAGGTCCTTTGCGGATCTTGATTATTTGCATCGGCGCGCGCCTGTCGCTCGAGCCGATGCGCAACAGGTTGACGCTGCATGAGGCATGACTTTCCTTCCACGCTGGCCCCGATACCGGGTGCTGTGGCGTGGATGGTCCGGCCCGGCGCACTGTCCGGCCCTGCCGACGCAGCAGACACGCAATTCTTCCTTCAAACCTGGACGATGCCGCCTCGCGCGCCGAACCCGGCGCGCGCACGGCCGTCCCATCACTATCGCGCGGCGGCCCGGCTTCATGCCTGCGGCCGCCGTCGCCGGAGACACATAAATGACAATGCGTATGCTGATCGATGCGCGCCACCGGGAAGAAACCCGGGTCGCGGTCGTCAAGGGAAACCGGATCGAGGAATTTGACTTCGAATCCGCTGAGCACAAGCAGCTCAAGGGCAATATCTACCTCGCCAAGGTCACCCGCGTAGAGCCTTCGCTCCAGGCGGCCTTCGTCGATTATGGTGGCAATCGCCACGGCTTCCTCGCTTTCAGCGAAATCCATCCCGACTATTACCAGATCCCGCGCGAAGACCGCGAGGCACTGCTGCGCGAGGAACGCGCACATGCCGAGGAAGAGGCCGCGCTGCGCGCCGACTATGACGAGGATGAGGACGCAGCCGGCGACGATGGCGTCGAGGTCGTGGAAGCGACCCATCATGACGATGAGGAAGGCGCCCACGAAGCCGAAGCCAGCGAAGGCGAAAGCAACGAAGGCGGCCGCCCCAACCGGCGCAAGCGTGAAAAGGGCGACGACGCAGCCGACGAGCTGCGCCGCAAGCGCATGGCGCTGCGCCGTCGCTACAAGATCCAGGACGTCATCAAGCGCCGCCAGGTGCTGCTGGTGCAGGTCGTCAAGGAAGAGCGCGGCAACAAGGGTGCGGCGCTGACCACCTATTTGTCGCTGGCCGGTCGCTATTGCGTCCTGATGCCCAACACCAGCCATGGTGGCGGCATTTCGCGCAAGATCAGCAATGCGGCCGATCGCAAGCGGCTGAAGTCGATCATCGCCGAAATGGCGCTGCCTTCGTCGATGGGCTGCATCGTCCGCACCGCCGGCCTGCAGCGCACCAAGCCCGAGATCAAGCGCGACTTCGACTATCTCGCGCGGCTGTGGGACGAGATTCGCGAGAAGACGCTGCGCGCCGCCGCGCCCGAGCTGATCCATAACGACAGCGACCTCATCAAGCGGGCGATCCGCGATATCTACAACAAGGATATCGAGGAAGTGATCGTCGAGGGCGAGCATGGCTACAAGGCCGCCAAGGACTTCATGAAGCTGCTGATGCCGAGCCATGCCCGGCGCGTGAAGCAATATGCCGACGCAGTGTCGCTGTTCCAGCGCGCCAGCGTCGAGGACCAGCTGGCGGCGATGTACAATCCCGTCGTTCAGCTGAAGTCCGGCGGCTATCTGGTCATCAACCCGACCGAGGCGCTGGTGTCGATCGACATCAACTCGGGCCGGTCGACCCGCGAACATGGCATCGAGCAGACCGCGGTCGCCACCAACCTGGAGGCGGCGCGCGAAATCGCCCGCCAGCTGCGCCTGCGCGACATGGCAGGCCTGGTCGTCATCGACTTCATCGACATGGAGATGAACTCCAACATCCGTAAGGTCGAGAAGGCGATGAAGGAGGCGCTGAAGGACGATCGCGCCCGCATCCAGGTCGGCCGCATTTCGGGCTTTGGCCTGATGGAAATGAGCCGCCAGCGCCTGCGCACCGGCGTGCTGGAAGCATCGACCCGCCAGTGCCCGCATTGCGAAGGCACGGGCCTGGTCCGCACCGCATCGTCGGCGGGCCTGGGCGCGCTGCGCATGCTGGAGGAAGAGGCCGCCCGTGGCCGCGGCAGCGTCATCACGCTGCGCGCCAGCCAGGAAGCCGCCTTCTACGTCCTCAACAATAAGCGCAGCGAACTGGACGAGATCGAACAGCGCTATGGCGTGCGCATCGTCGTCCTGCCCGATGGCGAGATCGAGGGCGCCCGCATGTCGGTCGAGCCCAGCGGTCCGCGTCCCGAACGCGTCGTCACCTATGCCCCGCTCGCGGAGGAAGAGGATGACCTCGACGTGATCGAGGAAGAGGAAGAAGAGGAAGAGATCGAGGAAGAAGCCGCCCCCGAACGCCAGGAGCGTGGCGAGCGCGGTGACCGGGGCGAGGAACGCGAAGGCGGTCGCCGCCGTCGCCGCCGTCGCCGTCGCCGTGGTGGCCAGCGCGATGATGCGCAGGGCGAGACCGGCGAAGACAATGGCGCCGAAGACGGTGAGGAAGGCGAGGAAACGGCCGACGTCGAGACCGATGCCGAAGCTGTGGCAGCCGAGCCGGCCGCCGAGGGCGAGGACGAAGGCGGCAGCCGCCGTCGTGGTCGCCGCGGCCGCCGTGGCGGTCGTCGCCGTCGCGAAGGTGGCGAAGCGGGTGCCGAAGCCGGTGAGACCGCTGGCGAGGACGGCGCTGAAACGGTGATCGAAGCCGAAGCGGCCGCACCTGCCGAGGAAGCTCCGGTTGCCGAAGCGGCGCCGGAAGAAACCCCGGCCGAGGAAGCGCCCAAGACGCGCCGCCGCCCCCGTGCCCGCAAGGCCAAGGACGCAGCCGCCGAACCGGCTGCTGTCGAAGCGACCGAAGCCCCGGCCGAAGTCGTTGCCGAAGCGCCCGTCGCCGAGCCGGTTGCCGAGGAAGCGGCCGAAAAGCCCAAGCCCAAGCGCACCCGCAAGAAGAAGGCGGATGTCGAGGCCGAAGCCGCTGCGGCAGCCGAAGCGCCCGTCGTCGAAGCGGTTGCCGAGGAAGTGGCCGAAAAGCCCAAGCCCAAGCGCACCCGCAAGAAGAAGGTCGAACCGGTCGCCGAGGAAGCTGCCGTCGAGGCCGCACCGGCCGTGACCGAAGTCGCTGCAGCGCCGGCCGAGGTTGCACCGGCCAGCGAAGCCGTCACCGCCGACCCCGCCGCCGAGGCGGAGAGCGACGAGAATGGCGAACCGCGCCGTGGCTGGTGGCAGCGCACCTTCGGCCAGTAAGGCCAAGACACAGACCTGAATGAAACACGCCGCCATCCAGCCCCAGGGGTCGGATGGCGGCGTTTTTCGTGGCTTCACTTGATGTTCAGGGCGAGAAGGGCATAAATCAGGCCAATGCCTGTTCCCCTTCTCCATCAAGGCTTTGCATGATGACGCGGTGGCTGCGCCTTGTCGCGCTCCTGCTGGGGTCGCTGATGCTGATGGCGCGGCCAGCACTGGCCCAGAGCATCCTGCGCGACGCCGAGACCGAAGCCTTCATGGCGGACATGTCGGGCGATCTGGTCAAGGCGGCCGGCATGCAGCCGCGCAATGTCCAGGTGATGGTGATCAACGATCCGGAGATCAACGCCTTCGTCGCCGGTGGCCAATATGTTTGGGTGCATAGCGGGCTGATCGCGCAGGCCGACAATGTGAACCAGTTGCAGGGCGTGGTCGCGCATGAACTGGGCCATATCGAGGGCGGCCATGTCATCCGCACCGACGGCATCAAGGAAGCGACCAGCATCACCTTGCTGAGCCTGGTGCTGGGCGCAGCGGCGATCGCGGCAGGCGGCGCGGAGGCCGGCATGGGCATCATGGGCCTGGGCCAGCAGGTCGGCATGTCCAAATATCTGGCTTTCTCGCGCGCGCAGGAAAGCTCCGCCGACCTTGCCGGCGCGCGCTATCTGAGCGGCGCGCATCTGAGCGGCAAGGGCAGCCTGGAATTCTTCAAGAAGCTGCAGAATCAGGAATATCGCCTCGCGATCCCGCAGGACAACAGCTATGGCCGCACCCACCCGCTGTCGGGCGAGCGCATCAATGTGCTGCGCGAGGTCTATACGGTCGATCCGGCCTGGGACACGCCACCCAATCCCCAGTTGGAAGCGCGGTTCGAGCGGATCAAGGCGAAGCTGATCGGATTCGTGTCCGAACCGCAGCAGACTCTGCTCAAATATCCCGAGAGCGACCGGTCGATCCCGGCCCATTATGCGCGCGCCTATGCCTGGCATAAAAGCGCCTATCCCGAGAAAGCGCTGAGCGAGGCGGACGCGCTGCTGACAGCGGCGCCGCATGATCCCTATTTCCTGGAGCTGAAGGGCCAGATCCTGCTGGAGAGCGGGCGACCGGGCGAGGCGATCCCACCGCTGCGCGAGGCCGTCGCCAAGACGCAGCAACCGCTGATCGCGGTATTGCTGGGCCATGCCCTGATCGCGACCGAAGATGAGAAAAATTACGCCGAGGCCGAAACCGTGCTGCGCAATGCGATCGCGCGGGACCGCGAAAATCCCTTCGCCTGGTATCAACTGGGCGTCGTCTATGAGCATCGCGGCGATACGCCCCGTGCCGCGCTGGCCAGCGCCGAGCGATTTTCGATGATCGGGCAGGACAGTATGGCACTACGCAGCGCGGACGCGGCGATGCAGGGTTTGAAGCCCGGAACGGTTGACTATCTGCGGGCGCAGGATATCGCGATGGTCTCGCGGGCTGCCGTCGAGCAGAAGCGGAAGAGAAGATGACAGATCAGACCCGGCCCAGCTTTCGTGCGGCCCTATCCAACAGGAAAATGCAGATGACCCTGGGCGCCCTCGCCTTGATCGCTGGCGCCGCCGGCACCGCCCTTGCCGTGCAGGCGCCCGGCAGCGTCTCCACCGGCGACAAGGCCGCGATCGAAAAGATCGTCCACGACTATATCCTGGAGCATCCCGAGATCATCCCGCAGGCGATCGAAAAGCTGCAGGCCAAGCGGATGGAAGGCACGATCGACGCGAATCGCCAGACGATCGAGACGCCCTATGCCGGTGCATGGGAAGGCGCGGCCAATGCCGATGTCACCGTGGTCGAATTTTTCGACTATGCCTGCGGCTATTGCCGCGCCTCGCTGCCCGACCTTGCCAAGCTGGTCGGCGCCGATGCCAAGGTGAAGATCGTCTATCGCGAACTGCCGATCCTGTCGGAGGAAAGCTCCGACGCGGCCAAGGTGTCGCTGCTGGCAGCCGAGCGCAATCGCTACATGGCCTATCACAAGGCACTTTATGGCGCGGGCAAGGTGACCCGCGAATCGATCATCGGCGCCGCCACCCAGGCCGGAATCACCAAGGCCGATGCCGAAGCGGCGATGGCGTCGAGCAAATATGATGCCGAGCTGCAGTCGAACATCGCCCTCGCCCAGAAGCTGCAGGCGAGCGGCACCCCGACCTTCGTCATCGGCAATCAGGTGCTGAACGGCGCGGTCGGCTATGATTCGCTCAAGGACGCGGTGACGAGCGCCCGCGGGAAATAAGCCCGACGGCGGTTCGAGCGGGACAAGCAGGGGTTTGCGGGGAAGCGCGGCGCAGCGCCATTGACTTCCCCGCCCCATTTCCCTATCGGACGGCCCCTGACTTGCGGTCGCCCCGTGTGGCGGCCCTTTTTTGTCATACCTGATTCTCTAGTTTGTTTGAGGAATGAACGATGAAGCGCACTTTTCAGCCGAGCAATCTGGTTCGGAAGCGCCGTCACGGTTTTCGCGCTCGCATGGCGACCCCCGGTGGCCGCAACATCATGCGCGCCCGTCGTGCCCGCGGCCGCAAGAGCCTGAGCGCCTGAGCGACCTGACGCCGCCGGCCGCGCCTGCCATCATGGGCAAGCGCGCGGATTTCCTGGCGGCGAATCGGGGCCGACGCGCGCCCATGCCGGGATTCGTCCTGCTGGTGCGTGAGCGCGGCGACGGCGATCCGGCGATGCGTATCGGCATCACGGTGACCAAGAAGATAGGCGGCGCTGTCATCCGCAATCGGATGAAGCGCCGTTTTCGCGTCCTGGCACGCGAACTGCTGCCTGTGCATGGTGTGGCTGGTGCCGACCATGTGCTGATCGGCCGTGCCGAAGGCGTGGAGCGCGACTTCGCGCTGCTGCGCGGCGAACTGGAAAAAGCGCTGGGCAAGATATTGACCCGGCCCGAAGGCCAGGGCCGCCCGCCCCGCCGCAAGGGCGCGAGCCCGGCAACGACGAATCACGCCAAGCGGCCCTCCCCCTCCGACGCGCCTGCGGCGCGCCACCTCCCCGCCAGCGGGGAGGAGTGATGATTGCCCGGCTGCTGATCCTGATCGCGCGCGCCTGGCAGCTGGGTCCGTCCCGCATCCTCCCCCCCACCTGTCGCTATGCCCCCTCCTGTTCGGAATATGCGATCCAGGCGGTCGGCAAATATGGTGCGATCAAGGGTAGCTGGCTGGGGTTCAAGCGGCTAATGCGTTGCCACCCATGGGGTGGTTCGGGCTATGACCCGGTCCCCTGAGACATTGACGAGTATAGACGGCGGAGCCGAATAGCGTGGACGACAAGAAGAATATCATTCTGGCGGTGCTGCTGACCGCCGCGATCCTGTTCGGCTGGCCCTATATCTCCGAACATTTCTTCCCGGCGGCCAATCCGCCCGCGACGAAGATCGAGGGCGGCAAGACCACCCCGCTGACCCCGGCGGGCGAGGCCCCGGCGCAGGACGCGTCGACCGCAATCCGCGATCGTGCGCTGGTGCTGAAGGAAACGCCGCGCGTCGCCATCCGCACGCCCAAGATCATAGGCTCGATCAACCTGAAGGGGGCGCGCATCGATGATATCGTGCTGCCGACCTACAAGGAAACGATCGCCAAGGATTCGCCGGCGATCCGCCTCTATAGCCCGAGCGGCACCAAGGATGCCTATTTCGCCGGCTTCGGCTGGCAGGGCGAGGGCATCAAGACCCCCGACGCCAACACCGTCTGGACCGCCAGCGGCACCGAACTGACCCCCACCAGCCCGGTTACGCTGAGCTGGAACAATGGCGCGGGCCAGAATTTCGAGATCCGCTATTCGATCGACGAAAATTACATGATTTCCGCCGCGCAGAAGGTGTCGAACAGCGGCACCGGCGCGATCGCGGTCAAATCCTATGGCTATGTCAGCCGTGCCGCTCCCTCGGCCGATCCCGACACCTGGACCATCCATGTCGGCCCGATGGGCGTGTTCAACGGCGCCGCCAATTATGACGTGAACTACAAGGATCTGGAAAAGGGTCCGGCCAGCCAGAGCTTCCAGTCGACCGGCGGCTGGATCGGCTTCACCGACAAATATTGGCTGTCGGCGCTGATCCCCGACCAGAAGGACGCCTTCACCGGCCAGATGCGCAAGGGTGCAGGCACCCAGTTCCAGACCGACATCGCGCTGGCGCCGGTCATGCTGGCCCCTGGCAAGGCGATGACCCAGACCAACCGGCTGTTCGTCGGCGCCAAGGAAGTGAAGACGCTGCAGGCCTATGAGCGTGCCGGCGTGCCGCTGTTCGACCGCGCGATCGACTGGGGCTGGTTCTACTGGTTCGAGCAGCCGATCTTCGCGCTGCTGCACTGGCTGTTCGAGACGCTCGGCAATTTCGGCGTCGCCATCATCTGCCTGACCTTCTGCGTCCGCGCCCTGATGTTCCCGGTCGCCCAGCGCCAGTTCGCCAGCATGGCGGCGATGCGCGCGGTGCAGCCCAAGATGAAGGCGCTGCAGGAGAAATATAAGGACGACAAGCAGCAGCTGCAGCAGAAGATGATGGAGCTGTACAAGCAGGAGAAGGTCAATCCGCTGGCCGGCTGCCTGCCCATCTTCATCCAGATCCCGATCTTCTTCGCGCTGTACAAGGTGCTGCAGCTGACGATCGAAATGCGCCACCAGCCCTTCGTGCTGTGGATCAAGGATCTGTCCGCGCCCGACCCGCTGCACATCCTGAACCTGTTCGGCCTGCTGCCCTTCACCCCGCCCTCCTTCCTGGCGATCGGTGTGCTGGCGCTGCTGCTGGGCATTTCGATGTGGCTGCAGTTCAAGCTGAACCCGGCCCAGATGGACCCGATGCAGCAGCAGGTGTTCGCGATCATGCCATGGATGATGATGTTCATTATGGCGCCGTTCGCCGCGGGCCTGCTGGTCTACTGGATCACCAACAACTGCCTGTCGATGGCGCAGCAATGGTGGCTGTACAAGCGCCACCCCGTGCTGAACACCGCGACGGCCACCAAGTAAGGAAAAGGAAATCCTCCCCGAAAGGGGGGGATTTTTTCGATATGACAGAAGACGACAACACCGCCCTGATCGAGGAAGCCCGAAAGCTGTTTTCCGGGCCGATCAGCTTCCTCAAATCCGCGCCGACGCTCGACTATCTGCCCGACATGGCCGTGAACGAGGTCGCCTTTGCCGGCCGTTCCAATGTCGGCAAATCGTCGCTGCTGAACGCGCTGACCAACCGCAATGGCTTGGCTCGCACATCCAACACGCCGGGCCGGACGCAGGAACTCAACTTCTTCGACGTCGGCGATCCGCTGCGCTTCCGCCTGGTCGACATGCCGGGCTATGGCTATGCCAAGGCGCCCAAGGATCTGGTCAAGAAGTGGCGGTTCCTGGTGAACGACTATCTGCGCGGACGTGCTGCGCTCAAGCGCGCGCTGGTGCTGATCGACAGCCGCCATGGCATCAAGGATGTCGACACCGACATGCTGGACATGCTCGACGGCGCGGCGGTCAGCTATCGCATCGTCCTGACCAAGAGCGACAAGATCAAGGCGAGCGAACTGGTCGCCGTGACGCAGCGCACCGCCGATGCGATCCGCAAGCGCCCGGCCGCCCATCCCGAGATCATCGCCACGTCGAGCGAGAAGGGCATGGGCATCCCCGAACTGCGCGCCGCCGTGCTCGAATCCGTAAGCCAGGGATAAGCCGATGGCCGACGATGATTATGTCTATGACGAAGCGAGCGGCGAATGGATCAGCGCGGCTGATGCCGCCGCCAGGGCCGATGCCGGCGATGCCGTGGAAGTGCGCGATTCGGTCGGCAATCTGCTGGCCGATGGCGACCAGGTGACGTTGATCAAGGATCTGGTGGTCAAGGGCGCCGGCCAGACGCTGAAGCGCGGCACGCTCATCAAGTCGATCCGCCTGACCGGCGACGCGCAGGAAATCGACTGCCGCTATGACGGCATCAAGGGGCTCGTGCTGCGCGCGGAATTCGTGCGCAAGCGCTGAGCGTGATCAGAACAGGCTATATTGGCCGCTGCCGCGCAGCGGCCATCGCCCCAGCAGCTCATGATGGGTGCGGCCGACATGGCTGCATAGCAGCACGAAATCCTCCACCCGCCAGTGAAAGCCGCTGATCCGCTGGGTGGCCGGGGCACTGTCGCGATAATAGAGCGTCTGGTGCGGGTTGAAGCTCCAGCCCGGACGGGCGCCCACCCCTGCCCGCTTCATCGCCAGTGCCACCTTGCGCTGCAATTCCCGGAGGGGCGGCAGTGCATGCGCCGGCCGTAGCGCGGCCGATCGGCCGCCCTCGCTCAACTGATCCAGCGACAGGTCGAACGGATCGGCCAGGATGCCGGTAAAACTGCGGTGCATCGCCTTCACCAGCGCATAGGGATAGTCAGGCCAGTCGTCGGTGATCCCCAGCGTGATATGCTGGTGCGCCGGCAGGATGCGCTGGGCATCGGGCGCCAGCGTCTCGGCGAAATGGTCGATCTGCCGCGTGATGTGGGTCGGCGGCTTTAGCGCCACGATCAGGCGATAGAGCGACGGCGTGCGGGCAAGCATGGCGGACCTCCTCCGAATCGGACTAATGTTCACTATATGTTCTTTTCTTCATCCTGACGAATCCGACGCATCCGAATCCGCTCTGTCAGCGTTGAACCGGGCAGAAGAGGAGAGCGACCATGGCCCAGCAGACCATCGCCACCCTGGCAGAGAAGATGCAGCAGATCGATTTCGCGATGCTGTCCACCCATACCGAAGACGGACAGATCGGTGCCCGGCCGATGAGCAACAATCAGGACGTCGCCTATGGCGGCGACAGCTATTATTTCACGACCGAAGACACGCTGATGGTGAAGGATATCGAGCGCGATCCACGGGTCGGCCTGTCCTTCCATGGCAAGGGCGGCCTGTTGGGGCAGCGCCCCCTGTTCATCGCGGTCGAGGGCCGCGCCGACCTCATCCGCGATCGCAGCGCCTTTGAAGCGCATTGGAATCCGGACTTGGAGCGCTGGTTCGCGCAGGGCGCCGACACGCCCGGCCTGGTCATGATCAAGGTTCATGCCGAACGCGCCCATTATTGGGACGGCGAGGATGAAGGCGAGTTGGAGCTGTAGTCGTTACCACGCGCACCGTCGCCCGGATCGGGCTGGCGCTTGCCTATGCGGTTGCGGGCACGGCGCATCTGACGCGACCGGCCGGTTTCGTGGCGATCACGCCGCATTGGGTGCCGATGCCGCAAACCGTCGTCGCCCTGACCGGCACCGCCGAACTGGCCGGAGCCGTCGGGCTGATGATCCCGGCCACGCGCCGTGCCGCTGCGATCGCGCTCGCTCTCTATGCGCTGTGCGTCTGGCCGGCCAATTTCAACCATGCCCTGCATGACATCCCGCTGGGTGGGGTGCATCTGAGCTGGTGGTATCATGGCCCCCGGCTGGCGCTGCAGCCGGTGATCATCTGGTGGGCGCTATGGGCCGGGGCGGTGATCGACTGGCCATTCCGCCGACGATAGCGGTCAGACCTTCGCCAGCAGGTCCGCGATCAGGGCGATCTCGTCGGCGCTGTTGTAGATATGGGGCGAGAAGCGGATGGTCGGCTTGCCGTCGGCCTTCGACGGCGCGACCACCACCTTGCCCTGGGCCCACAGATGATCGCGGATCGCCAGCACATCCTTGCCGGCAAAGGTCGGGGTGATGACCGGGCCGGTCAGCCCCTTGGTGGTCGTGCCGACTAGCTTCGCGCCGGGCAGGCGCAGCACCATGTCGCGCATCTGGTCGCCGATGGCGAAGGCGCGCCGCTCGACTTCCGCCTCGCCGATCGCATCCAGCGCATCGAGCGTCGCGTCGATCGCGATCAGCTTGGGATCGTCGCGCTGGCCGAGAATTTCATATTTCTGCGCGGTATCGAGATTCTTCTCATCGGTCAGCCAATAGCCATGGCTGAGCATGATCGGCTGGAGCTGTGCCTGGCCTTCGCGCCGGACATAGAGGATGCCGCCCTCCAGCGGCCCCATCATCCATTTATGGGTGCTGCCCGAATATGAATCGACGCCGAGCGCCGGCAGGTCGAGCCGCAACCAGCCGAAGGTCTGCGCGCCGTCGCCATGCAGCCAGATGCCTTTGGGCCGAGTCAGCGCAGCAATCTGCGCCAGCGGGAAGATCATGCCGGTGACGTTCGACATGTGCGACAGGAAGATGGCGCGGGTACGCGGCGTGATTGCGGCGGCGAACAGATCGACCACCGTCTGGGCCGAGGTCGCATAGACCGGCACCGGCAAAATCTTGAGCACCAGCCCCTCGCGCGCGGCGCGCAGCTTCCATGTCTCCAGGGTCGAGGGATGGTTGTGATCGGTCAGGATCACCTCGTCCCCGGCCTTGAGCGCCAGGCCGCGCACGGCGACCGTGTTCGCCTCGCTGCTGTTGCGGACCAGCGCGATTTCCTGCGCGCTGACGTTCATCCGCTTGCCCAGGCGCGCGCGCAGGGCGTCGGCGGCAACCGGATATCTGGTGCGATATTGGGGTGAGGGATTGGCCTGGAACGCCTGCGTCTCGCGCTCATGCGCGGCGATCGCGCTGCGGAAGGCCGGGCCGATATTGGCGGCGTTGAAATAATGGATGTCGGGCGCCAGCAGCAACTGGTCGCGCATCGCATTGCCCGTTGTCGCGCCCCGCGCCGCCAGCGGCAGCGCCGCCCCCACGACCGCCGCCGCCTGCAACAAACCCCTGCGCGAAACGTCCTTGCTCCGGTCGGTCATGCGATGCCTCCTGCCCTGTTCCAACCCGTTGACGAATAACCGGCAGCAAATCCCCTAATCCCGACAGGCGGTTGTCTTTCGGGGGGAGCGGCCTAGTGTGGCGCCCAATCCCTATCCCGAACCGTTGAGAGAGCGATGACCCGGCACATTCCATGGATCCTGACTGCGCTGGTGGGCGCGGTATCGCTGGCGGTCGTCGCGGTCTCGCGCGGCGAAACGGTCAATGCGCTGTGGATCGTAGTCGCATCGGTCAGCTGTTTCCTAGTCGCCTATCGTTACTATGCGCTGTTCATCGCGCGCGAGGTGATGCGGCTCGATCCGACCCGGCCCACCCCCGCGATCCGCCGCGCCGACGGGCTCGACTATGTCGCGACCGACCGCACCGTGCTGTTCGGCCATCATTTCGCAGCGATCGCCGGCGCGGGGCCGCTGGTCGGGCCGGTGCTGGCGGCACAGATGGGCTATCTGCCCGGCACGCTGTGGATCATCGCCGGCGTCGTGCTGGCGGGCGCGGTGCAGGACTTCATGGTCCTGTTCATCTCCATGCGCCGCGACGGCAAGTCACTGGGCGAACTCATCCGCATGGAAATGGGCCAGGTGGCGGGCACCATCGCGCTGTTCGGCGCCTTCATGATCATGGTCATCATCCTCGCCGTGCTGGCGCTGATCGTGGTGAAGGCACTGGCGGAAAGCCCCTGGGGCATGTTCACCGTCGCAGCCACCGTGCCGCTGGCCATGGCGATGGGCGCCTATACGCGCTGGATTCGGCCCGGTCGCATCGGCGAAGTGTCGATCCTGGGCCTGATCGGCCTGCTCGCCGCGATCGTCTATGGCCAGGCGATTGCGCAATCGCCGGTCTGGGGGCCGATCTTCACCTTCACCCCGGTGCAGCTCTGCTGGATCCTGATCGGCTATGGCGCGGTGGCGTCGGTGCTGCCGGTCTGGCTGCTGCTGGCGCCGCGCGATTACCTTTCGACCTTCCTCAAGATCGGCGCGATCGCCGCGCTGGCGATCGGCATCGTCATCATGGCCCCGCCGCTCAGGATGCACGCCGTCACCCAGTTCGCTGCCGGCGGCGGCCCGGTCTGGTCGGGTGGCCTCTTCCCCTTCCTGTTCATCACGATTGCCTGCGGTGCCGTGTCCGGCTTTCATGCGCTGATCGCCAGCGGCACCACGCCCAAGCTGATCGCGACCGAAAGCGACGCGCCGCTGATCGGCTATGGCGCGATGCTGATGGAGGCGTTCGTGGCGATCATGGCGCTGGTCGGCGCATCGATCCTGGACCCCGGCATCTATTTCACGATGAACAGCCCGGCCGCCGTGATCGGCACCGATCCTGCCAGCGTGTCCGCCGCCGTCACCGCCATGGGCTTCCCGATCAGTCCCGACGTCATCGTCCAGACGGCGAAAGATGTCGGCGAGCATACGATCATCAGCCGGGCCGGCGGCGCGCCGACGCTGGCCGTGGCGATGGCGGAAATCTTCAGCCATGTGTTCGGCGGCCCGGCGATGAAGGCCTTCTGGTATCATTTCGCCATATTGTTCGAGGCTTTGTTCATCCTGACCGCCGTCGATGCCGGCACCCGCGCCGGCCGCTTCATGCTGCAGGATCTGATCGCGCTCGCCGTGCCGAGCTTCAAGGACAGCAACAGCCAGTTGCCCGGCTTCATCGCCACGGGCCTGTGCGTCGCGGCCTGGGGCTTCTTCCTCTATCAGGGCGTGACCGATCCGCTGGGCGGGGTGAACACGCTATGGCCGGTGTTCGGCATCTCCAACCAGATGCTGGCCGCGATCGCGCTGATGCTGGGGACCGCCGTGCTGTTCCGGATGAAGCGCGACCGCTTCGCCTGGGTGACGATGGTGCCGGCCGCCTGGCTGCTGATCTGCACGCTGTCGGCCGGCTTCTTGAAGCTGTTTTCGGCCGATGCGAAGGTCGGCTTCCTGGCCCATGCCGCCAAATATAGCGCGGCGCTGGACAAGGGCGAGGTTCTGGCGCCGGCCAAGTCGATGGCGGAAATGCGCCAGATCCTGTTCAACGATTATGTCGATGCTGGGCTGGTGGCGATCTTCCTGGCCGTGGTGCTGTCATTGCTGGTCTTCACCATCCGCACCTGCCTGGCCGCACGCGGTTTCGCCACGCCGACCGCGCGCGAGATTCCGGCTCAACTGGTCACGAAGCCATGAGCCAATTTCTCCAGACGCTGCGGCGCATGGCGCATCTGATGGTCGGCCAGCCCGACTATGACGCCTATCTGCGCCATATGCGCGACCATCATCCCGGCCATGCGCCGATGGACCGCACCGCCTTTTTCCGGAACCGGCAGGAGGCGCGCTATGGCGGCAAGAATGGCGGAAAATGCTGCTGATCAGCAGCGTTTGATCAGCGTTTGGCGTTGAATCCTGCGACCATGCCGGCGGTGATCGACAGGGCGATTTCCGAGGCGCCGATCGCGCCGATGTCCAGCCCCGCCGGCCCGTCGATCCGGGCGAGGTCGTCCGCGCCGAAGCCCTGCGCCGCCAACCGCTCAAGCCGCGCGGCATGGCTGCGCCGGGAGCCCAGCGCCGCGACATAGCCGGTCGGGGCGGCGAGCGCCGCGATCAGCGCGGGATCATCGATCTTGATGTCATGGCTGAGCGTCACGACAGCGGTGGATTCGCCGGGATGGCGCGCGGCGATCGCCGCGTCGGGCCAGCGATCGTCCAGCTCGATGCCGGGAAAACGCTCCGCCGTCAGGAAGCGGCCGCGCGGGTCGATCACCACCGGCGTGACGTCGATCGCCTGCGCCAGCGCGGCAAGCGACTGGGCGATCTGCACCGCGCCGACGATCAGCAGCCGGCGCGGCGGATCATAGCGGTTAAGGAACTGGCCCTCGACCACGGCCTCACGGGTGATACCGCTGTCCAGATCGGTCGAGAGCGTGAGCGCCCGGCCGCGCGCGCTTTCCGACGCGATCCGATCAAAAAGGCCGGGGGCAAAGCCATCCTCCCCCACCGGCTGCACCAGCACGCTGATCTCCCCGCCACAGGGCAGGCCGACCTCCCACGCATCGCCATCGGCCACGCCATAGCGCGCGACATGGCCTGGCTGGCCGGCAATCACCTCGGCGGCGCGCTGCAACACATCGGTCTCGACGCAGCCGCCCGATATGCTGCCCTCCAGCCGGCCATCCTGATGGACGATCATGTGGCTGCCACGCGGGCGCGGCGCCGATCCCCAGGTCGACACGACTGTCGCCAGCGCCATCGGCGCACCGCGCCACTCGATCGCCTTGCGGATCACCGCGCCATTATCGTTCATGATCCAGCCTTCCCCTGTTTTCCTAGACATAGGAAAGGCACGGCGCCTTTCAAAGACGAACCAGGCTTCTCAGACCAGCCGCCTGCCTGTCCAGACGACCCGGCCGACGATCGCCACCATCGCCGGATCGATATCGGTCCAGTCGGGATAATGGGGATTGTCGCTCAATACGCTGAACCGGCCGCGCAACGGCCCCATCGCAACCCGCTTGACCATCAGCACGCCGTCGAGCCGCAGCACATAGACGCCATCACGCAGGCGATCGGCGTCATCCTCATGATCGACCATGATGTCATCGCCATCGTTGAGCGTGGGGGCCATCGATTCGCCATCGACCCGGATGATCGACACGCGCTGCGGCCGCACGCCCAGATGCCGTAGCCATTGCGCGTCGAACGCCATCACACCCGCGGTACGCTCATCCTCATCCAGCGAGCCCGCGCCGGCCGAAGCGCCAAGCGACAGGCGCGGCACTGCCACCACCGCCGGCAGGCCGCGCACACGCGGGATCGGTGCGCCGACCGGCACCGGGCTGCCCAGCATCGTTTCCGCCACGCCGAAATAGCGCGCCAGAATACGGCGATCCGCCTCGTCCAGCTTGCGCGGCGTGCCGCGCTTGATGAACTGCTGAATATAGGCGGGATTGCGCCCGATCAGCCGTGACAGATCGGCATAATTTTCCCCGCGTTCGACGATCAGCCGATCGAGGGCAGTCCGGGCGTCCTGCGCTTCATCCATGTTGCATCCATAATGATAGGAATTTTCCTAGACAAGTAGGAAAATGAATATGAGATAGGAAATTGCCTATTGATTCGCAGGGGGCGAATCGGCTCGACAAAGGAGAGGTCCGTCCATGCTGCTGCGCACGATCGAGAAATTCCTGCGAGACTATCAGATAGCGCCGACCCGTTTCGGTCGCGACGCCGTGCGCGATCCGCGCCTGGTCTTCGACCTGCGCATGGGGCGCGATCCGGGCGATCGAGTAAAGAGACGCGTAGAACATTTCATGAACGAATATCGCAGGAGCGTGAGCCAATGACAAGCGCCGACATGCTGCGCACGAGCGCGAATCTGGTCCGTAATCGAGCAGGAGAACGGCGCGAGGCCGATCCGCTGGCCCAGTTGCTGGTCCAGTTGATCGCCCGGATCGGCGAACCGGCGACGGTCGAGCGTGCGGTCAGCCGCCCCTGGGCCAGCGCCCTGTTCGAGGGGCGCCGCCATGTCATCCTGTTGCGGGTGGCGGGCGGCAGCCTGCGCGCGCGCCGGGAGGCGCTGGCCAGCGAATTGCAGGAAGCGGAATGGACATTGCCAGGCCATTTCGTCGCCGACATGGTGATCGACGACCTGCGCGGCGATGCGGAGGGCGAATGGATTGAGCTGTCCGCCCTCACCATCCGCGACTGGTAGCCTGATCGTTTAGCGCGGGCGGCCGGTCATGGTGCGCAGCGTGCCGAGTGCGGCACGCAGCGCATCCTCGACATCTTCCGACACGGCTTCACGCACCGGCACCGCCGAGGCGATCGGCATGTCGGCGATGACGCGCGGCGCGGTCGCCGGTCGGCCACGCTGGACCAGCGCCCGCTCCAGCCGCTCGGTCAGTTCGGTAATCGACAGGCTGTCGATGCTGCGCGCGCTCGGGACGGGCGATGCCTCCGCCCTCAGAACGAAAGGTGCGGGTTCGGGCGCAGGATCGAACGCCTGGATCGGTTCTTCGATCACCGGTTCCGGGACGAAGGCAGGGGCCTGCTCGACGACCGGCTCTTCGTCAAAGGCGGCACATTCCGCCACTGCCTCTTCTTCCCAAGGCTCGAATATAGCGTCTTCCGGCGGCGCGAACGGCGCGCGGCCGAGCGGGATCGGATTGGTCGACAGGGCCGGCATGGCGTCGAACGGACGCGAGAAGGCGGGCGCGGGCGCGATCGCCATATCCTCGACCGGCGCCTCTTCATGCGGGGTCGGCATGGCAAAGGCGGCCGGCGTCTCCATGCGCACCACCGTCGCCGCCACCGGCTCCACCGGATCGCTATCGACCACCAGACGACGACGCCCCGATTCCGGGCGCGCGAAGATATCGGCGCCGCCAAAATCGCGGCTGGCAAAGATCGGAGGACGGGGCGGCGCATCAGGATGTGCGTCGGCGCGGCGCTGCGCGGGTGCAGCCTCTTCGGCAGCGGGCACATTGCGTCCGCGGGCAAGCGCGGTCAGCTTGGCAAATGCGAAACCCATTTTTCTTGCTCCTTGGGCGTCTGGATGACGCCTTCCGCTTATTCTCAAGCGCCTGTGCGGCGCATCCGATCCATTTCGCCGCACCGCGGCCACAATTCCTACACTCATCAGCGCGGCAAAACCGGCCAGCAGCAATCTTGCCTTCATGCCCAGCGGCGGACCGGCCGCCGGGATCGTCTCGCTCAGACCGCTCGACGCGACCAGCATTTCCATCCAGCCGACCGGCAGGGTCAGCACCACCAGGGCACCGCAGCCTGCCGCGGCCAATGCCATGATGGCCAGTCTCCGCATGGACGGTGTGAACTTCGGCATCGCCGCCGTTCCTCAGGCCGCCTTTGCGGTCGAGTCGCGTCCCAGAAGTCGCTGGTAAACAGGCTCATAACGCAAAATGTTTGACGACCAGTTACGCTCCCTCTCGACGAAATCGCGCGCCACGATGCGGCGTTCATCCCAGAAGCCGCGATCCGCGAACATGCCTGCCAGCGCCTGCGCGATCGCGGCCGGGTCGTCCGGCGCGAACAGGGTGCCGGTCACGCCATCCTCGATCAGTTCGCGATGGCCGCCGACGCTCGACGCAGCAACGAGTCGGCCCTGCGCCATCGCCTCCAGCGGCTTCAATGGCGTCACCAGATCGGTAAGGCGCATCGCCTTGCGCGGATAGGCGAGGACATCGACCTGGGCATAATAATGTTCGACCTGGTCGTGTGGCACCCGGCCGACAAAGACGATATGGTCGGTGAAGGGCGAGGCCAGCGCCTGATCGCGCAGCGCCTGTTCCATCGGCCCGCCGCCGACCAGCAGCAGCTTCGCCCTGGGCCGCGCGCGCACGAGTCGCGGCATGGCGGCAATCAGATCGTCCAGCCCTTCATAATCATAGAAGCTGCCGATGAAGCCGACGACATCCGCCCCTTCGAGCCCCAGCTTCGCGGTCAGAGCCGGATCACGCGGCACCGGCGCGCCGAACTGATCAAGATCGACGCCATTGGGCGAGACGGTGATCTTGGCCGAGTCGATTCCGCGCGCAACCAGATCGGACCGCAGCCCTTCGCAGATGACGGCAACCGCATCGGCGGCACCGACCGCATGGGTTTCAAGCTGGCGGGTCAGCCAGTAGCGCGGGCTGCCTTCGGTCCCGGTGCCGTTGCCGACCGCCGCATCCTCCCAGAAGGCACGAATCTCGTAGATCAGCGGAATCCCGTGCCGGCGCGCGACTCGCTGCGCGGCCATGGCGTTGAGCACCGGCGAATGGGCATGGATGATGTCCGGCCGCCACTGGCGCACCAGCGACTCGATCGCATCGGCATGGGCGGAAATGTCGCGCCATTCGCGCAGCAGCGCATTGCCGCCGGCCGCTTCGCCCGGCGTGCGGTGGAAATGCAGGCCGTCGACCAGTTCCTCCTGCGGTCCCGCAGAGACATGGCGCCGGCCGGTCAGCCCGCGCACGTCCCAGCCCTTTGCCAGTTGCGCGCGCAGGATCGCCCGCGTGCGGAACGTATAGCCGCTGTGCATCGGCAGGCTGTGATCGAGAACGTGAAGGATACGAGTCATAGCGGTAACTTTTTGCCGAAAAAGGTTTAACGCCCCGTCAACTCTGTCACGCTAGGGATTTTACGGGGCAAGAGTCCAGAACCGGCAGATCAAAACACGCAATGATTGATACCCTATCCCTGCTGATCAGCCATGGCGTCATCCTGCTGGCCGCCTGGCGGCTGCTGTCGCGCCCGGACCTGGATCGCGACATCGACACCCCGCCGGCATCGCCGGACGGAGACGCCGCCGATGCGTGACCTGTTCTTCATCGCCTTCCTGGGCGCCTTCTTCCTGATGGGATTCAAGCGGCCGTTCCTTCTGGTCATCATCTACGCCTATATCGACATCGTTTCGCCCCAGCGGCTCTGCTATTATCTGCTCAATTCGATCCCGATCTCGCTGATCGCCTTCGTCTGTGCGGTCGGTGCCTGGATAGTGGTCGACGACAAGAAGGATTGCCGTTTTTCCGCGCGGCAGGTGCTGCTGCTCGTCCTGCTGGCCTGGTGCGGTTATACGACCGCCACCGCCGATTTCCCGATCAACGCCGCGACCAAATGGGCCTGGGTGTGGAAGGCGATCGTCTTTGCCGTGTTCCTGCCGCTGGTGCTGCGCACGCGGCTGCGGATCGAGGCGCTGGCGCTGTTCATGGTGCTGTGCGCGAGCACGATCATCATCAATGGCGGCATGAAGACCGCGCTGTCGGGCGGCGGCTATGGCGTGCTCAATCTGATGGTCGACAATAATAGCGGCCTGTATGAGGGTAGCATCATTTCCTGCGTGGCGATCGCGCTGATCCCGATCATCCTGTGGCTCACTCAGCATGGCACCATCTTTCCGCCCGACTGGAAGGTGAAGGCCTTTGCCTATGCCTTGTGCCTGGCCTGCATGCTGATGCCGGTCGGCACGGAGGCACGCACGGGCCTGGTCTGCCTGGTGATCCTGGCCGGCATGATGCTCATGCGGTCGAAGCGCAAGTTCGTCTATGGCCCGCTGCTGGCCTTTGCCGCGCTGGCCGCCATCCCCTTCCTGCCCGCCAGCTTCACCAAGCGGATGCAGACAATCGAAAATCATCAGGGCGACGAAAGCGCGTCCACCCGCGTCGCGGTGTGGATGTGGACGCTCGACTATGTGAAGACCCATCCGGGCGGCGGCGGCTTCGACAATTATCTCCAGAACAGCTTCACCTATTTCGCCCAGAGCGAGGTCGGCGATGGCGACGAGAAGCGGATCGAGCGCCGCCTGGTCACCGACAAGGGCCGTGCCTATCACAGTGCCTATTTCGAGATGCTGGGCGAGCAGGGCTATTTCGGCTTCTTCCTGTGGGCGCTGCTGCACCTGAGCTGCTTCATCCGCACCGAATCGATCCGGCGCATGTATCGCAAGCGCGACGGACCGGATGAGGCCTGGATCGCGCCCTTCGCCGTGGCGCTGCAGCAGGGCCATGTCGTCTACATGATCGGGTCGCTGTTCGTGGGCATCGCCTATCAGCCTTTCATCTTCATGATGCTCTCGCTCCAGATCGGCCTCGACACTTATTTGACCCGCAAGCGCAAGGACGCCGGACGCGTGCCGTTCTTCGAACAGCCTGGCGCACAGGCGGGAGTGACGGCATGACCATGGAATTGCGGATTTTGGGCTGGCTTCAGGGACTGATGCTGGGATTGATCCTGGCTGCCCCGCTGCTGTCCCCCGCCTATATGCCATGGGGCGTGCAGATGCTGTTTGCCCTGTCCGCCTTCCAGTTGCGGCAGGCCGACCGGCGCTGGGCATTGCGGCCGGGCATGACCGGCTGGATCAGCCATATCCGCATGGCGCCGTCGCGGATGCTGCCCTGGGCGGCGAGTGCCGTCGTCGCCTTCATCGCGGACGGTGCGGGCGCGGCGGCCCCCGGCGCGATCCTGCTGGCGGCGCTGACCTGCGAATTGCTGCTCTATCCGCTGCTCACCCGCCTGATCGGCGGCTGGCAGTGGCGCCGTGCCGCGCTGGCGATGATCGGGCTGATTGCCGCCTGCGCCATCGTGCCGGCCGGCGCGATGCAGAATATCGCCATGTTCGCGCTGGGCGTCACGGGCTGCCTGTTCTGGCTGCGCGGCCCCGACGGCGACCTGCGGGCGACGCTCGCGGCCTTTGGCGGCGGGTTTTCGGCGATCACCCTCGCCTTTGCCATGCCCGCCACCATGATGCTGGCCTTCCCGCTGGCGGTCATCAGCCTGATCGTCGGCTGCGCCCAGGCGACGACGGTGCGCCGCCAATTGCTGCCCTGGACCGGCCATTATGGCGCGGGCACCGGCTGGTTGCAGCGGCTGCGATCGCGCCCGTCCTGACAGCGCCGGGCAGGCTGCACGCGGAACGAAGCCGATCATCACGGGTTGGACCGGAAGAAAGAAGGTCGCCCGGTTCCCATGTCGTCCCCCGCCATCATCCACAGCCATGACGGCATGCCCGGTATAAGCCGGCGCGCGCTGAAGCAGGGATGGGCCTATCGCGCGGCGGACGGTAGCCGCATCACCGACCGGGACGAGATCGACCGGCTGAACGCGATCGCCATGCCGCCGGCCTATCGCGACTGCTGGTTCTGCCCCTCCCCCCACGGCCATATCCAGGCGACCGGCTATGACGAGCGGGGGCGCAAGCAATATCGCTATCACCCCGATTTCCGGGCCGCGCGCGAGGCAGAGAAATATGCCGGCTGCCCTGCCTTCGGCCGTGCCCTGCCACGCTTGCGAGCGCAGATGGAGGAGGATCTGTCGCGACGCGGCCTGCGCAAGGCGCGGACGATCGCGGCGGTGGTACGACTGCTCGACCTCGCCAAGCTGCGCGTCGGCAACGAACATTATGCCACCACCAACAAGAGCTTCGGCGCGACCACGCTGCGGCGGCGGCATGTCGACCTGAATGGCCGCAGCCTGACCCTGCGCTACCGGGCCAAGTCCGGCAAGGAACAGCAATTGAGCATCACCGACAGCCGCCTGCTGCGATTTGTGCGGGCGGTGCAGGATCTGCCGGGCCAGCATCTGTTCCAATATCTGGACGAGGATGGCGAGGCGCATCCGATCAGTTCGAGCGACGTCAACGCCTATATCGCGCAAGCCATGGGCGGTGACTTCACCGCCAAGCATTTCCGCACCTGGGGCGCGTCGACCATCGCCTTCGAGGCGCTGGCGGCGGGCCATGTCTCGCTCAAGGAGATGATCGAGCCGGTCGCGGCGGCGCTGGGCAACACGCCGGCGATCAGCCGCAAATCCTATATCCACCCCGCCCTGATCGACCTGTGCAAGGACGGACAGGATGAATGGCGGCAGGGGCTTCGCCTGCCGCGCCGGACGCGCTATCTGTCGCGTCACGAACGCGGGCTGATCGCGTTCCTCGACGATCTGGCCAACGCGCCCCCGCTGGCAGCAGCAGCCTGATCGAGCCCACGGACCATCAATCAAGGATCAGCATGGCCAACAAGAACGACCCCGGCATCGACATCAATGTGCGTGCGCCCAACCTCACGGAAATGTGGCATTCGACCATCGCCTGGTTCCAGCTTCATTATATCCAGATCCTGATCGCCGTCGGCGCGGCCACGATCATCTATCTGGCGCTCGCCACGCTGCGCCGGATCGGCACCAAGCATCGCGGCCGGCGTGGCGACCCGCTGGGCCTGGGCAATGTGCTGAGCCGGGCGGCGGCGCGCACGACGCAATATTTCATGATCATGGTCGCGGCGCGGCTGGTCGTGGTGTTCGCCGATGCGCCGGCGTCGCTGAGCAAGACCGTCACCTTCTTCTTCACCATCGCCACCGTGTTGCAGGCCGCGATCTGGGCACGGGAGATCATCCTGGGCCTGATCGAGCGCAAGACGCTGGCCGACGATGGCCAGGGCGAGACGCTGGCCAATGCGATGGGCCTGATCCGCATCCTGGTGACCTTTGCCCTGTTCGCGATCGCCGCAATCGTGGTGCTCGACAATCTGGGCGTCAACGTGACCGGCCTGGTCGCGGGTCTGGGGATCGGCGGCATCGCGATCGGCCTTGCCGCGCAGGGCATCTTCTCCGACCTGTTCGCGGCGCTGTCGATCATCTTCGACAAGCCGTTCCGCCAGGGCGAGATCATCACCTATGACCAGACCACCGCGCGGGTCGAGAAGATCGGCCTGAAATCGACGCGGCTGCGGGCGATGAGCGGCGAGAAGAAGGTGATTTCCAACGCCAATCTGCTGCAGAAGGAAATTACCAGCCTGCAGACGCTGATCCAGCGCCGCGTCACCTATGCGATCGGCATCATCTACCAGACGTCGGAGGAACAGGCCGAGGCGATCCCCACCATATTGAAGGAGATCGTCGAGGCGGAAGGCATGATCTTCGTCAATGCCGGGATCATCGCCTTTGGCGCCAGCAGCCTGGACTATCAGCTCAATTTCGATGTGCCCGATCCCGACCATCATGACTATTTCCAGATGCGCCATCGCATCGGCCTGGCCATCTGGAAGCGGTTCAATGCCGAGGGTATCGAGTTCGCCTATCCAACCCAGACCAGCTTCACCGCGGCCCCCGACGGCAAGGCGATCATGCCCTATGCCGAGGTGCAGCCAGTGCGCCGCGTCGACGGATAGAATGAAACGCCTCGCTTCACCGCACGACGGATTCGGCTGGTCCCCTTTCCGCTTGCCGGCGGGGATCGGCCGCGCCCTTACCCATCCATCACCAATGACTGATATGGATTTGCCATGAAAATGAACCGGATGGCGGCCCTTGGCCTGCTGATCGCTGCCCCCCTTATGGCGCCTGCCGCCCATGCCGAGGGACTGGGCGCTGAAGTCAATTATGGCCGCGCCGACGGCCATTGGGGCACCGAGATCGGCGCCGGCTATGCGCTCGACATGGCGGGCTTCAGCCTGACGCCGGGCGGCGGCGTCTATCTGCGCGATGGCGACACCAAGCTCTATGGCCGGGTCGAGGCGGCCTATACGATTCCCATGTCGGTCTCGATCGGTGCCGGCGTGCGCTTCAGCGGCGACAATACCCGCCCCTATGCGACGCTGGCGATGCCGCTGATCCCCAAGCTGCGCGCCAAGGCCAATGTCGGTCCGAAATATTATAGCGTCGGCCTGACGCTGGGTTACTGAGCCAAGACAATCTGCCGCGATCGGCGGGCCTGGCTGGGTCACGCCGACGCGACAGCCCCGAAGTTCACAGTGTCGTCGAGCAAAATGGGCCGTTTGCACCGGATATGCACCACCCACGCCCCTGTCACGCGACGCCGGCGCGACATTTGGGTCACAGCTGCCTGTCGATCGGGTCACGACCAGGAAACGGTGACGCGCCATCGCGGCGACACTTGGGTCACGCCTCCCATGGGCGACGGGCGATGACGCGGATTGCATCGCCGAGGATAGACCAGAGAATGGCCGAATAGGAAAGCGGTGGCCGGTTGGCGCCGCTTGTTTCAGGCGGCCTGCCCCCTCCACCATCCTGCGGATGGTCCCCCTCCCCGCACGCGGGGAGGAATGATTTCAGCCTTGGCCCCAGAGGGTGCCGGGGTGGAGCAGGCCGTCGCGCAGCGGCAGGGCGCCGTCGCGATCCTTCGCCAGCAGCAGCGCGCCATCGAGATCGATCCAGTCGGCGCCCTGCGCCACCAAGGCGGCAGGCGCGATGCCGAGCGAGGTGCCGAGCATGCAGCCGACCATGATGCGAAAACCGCGGGCCCGCGCCGCCTGCGCCAATGCCAGCGCTTCGGTCAGGCCACCAGCCTTGTCGAGCTTGATATTCACCGCGTCGAAATCGCCCAGCCGGTCGAGATCGGCGCGGGTGTGGCAGCTTTCGTCGGCACAGAGCGGCAGCGGCGCACGCAGGCCGGCCAGCCTGTCCTCCCGCCCGTGCAGGATCGGCTGCTCCACCATTTCCACGCCCAGTTCGGCGAGCGCCGCCGCCTCCGCCACGATGTCGCGGTCATGCCAGCTTTCATTGGCGTCGACGATCAGCCGGACGTCGGGTGCGCCGGCACGCACGGCGGCGATGCGGGCATGATCGCCCTCCCCCGTCAGCTTGCATTTGAGCAGGCCGAAGCCGCGCGCGACGGCGGCGCGGGCATCGGCCTCCATCCGCTCCGGTTCGCCCAGGCTGATGGTGAAGGCGGTGGGCAGCGGCGTCGGTGCAGCAAGGCCGGCCAGTTGCCAGACCGGGACGCCGGCCCGTTTCGCCTCCAGATCCCACAGCGCGCAGTCGAGCGCGTTGCGCGCGGCACCGCGCGGCATCGCCTGCAACAGCGCCTCACGATCCAGCGGCCCGGCATAGGCGTTGATCGCCGCCGCACAGCCCTGAGCCGTCTCGCCCTCATAGTAAATGGCCGTGCCCTCGCCCCGCCCGACATGATCGCCGTCGCCCACGGTGCAGACGACGACGTCCACCTCCGTCTTGGCACCGCGGCTGATGATGAAGGCGCCCGCCACCGGCCAGCGTTCGACCGTCGCGGAAATTATACGGGTCATCGGCGTTTCCTGCGTGATGATTTGACCAATTCGACCGGCGTCATATGCGTGAAACAGGACGGCCGGCATAGTCCCCGCCTTTGCGACAGGAGCGTATTTCCCCGTGACTTCCCGTGAATTGACCGGCTTCCTCTCGCTGCATGAATCCGAACCGGTGACCGATGACCTGTCCCGCCGCACTTCCGACATGGCATGGCGCCTGGCCTTTGGCGCGATCGGCTGGCCCTGGCTGCTCGCCAGCCTGTCGGGCGGGCGCAAGGCGGACAAACGCGCGCTGCTGGACGAACTCAAACTGCCCCATGATGCGCTGCCCCATCTGGGAAGCTGGAAGGCCGACGTCGGTTTCCTGCGCCATATCGTGCGCGAGATTGCGCGGCTGCGGCCGGCGCATGTCGTCGAACTGGGCGCGGGCGCATCCTCGCTGATCGCGGCACGCGCGCTGCAATTGCATGGCGGCGGACAGCTGCACAGTTTCGACCAGCATGGCGGCTTTGTCGACGCGACCCGGCAATGGCTGGCCGACCATGCGCTGGACGTGGATATCCGCCATGCGCCGCTGACGCACGAAAGCGCCGACTGGCCGGGTCGCTGGTATGCGATCGACCGGCTGCCCGAGCAGATCGACCTGATCATCATCGATGGCCCGCCCTGGAGCGTGCATCCGCTGGTGCGGGGCGCCGCCGACAGCCTGTTCGCGCGCCTCTCGCCCAATGGCGTGGTGCTGCTGGACGATGCCGCGCGGCCGGGCGAACGGCTGGTCGCGCGCCGCTGGCGCAAGCGCTGGCCGCATATCGATTTCCGCCTGAAGCATGACGGCACCAAGGGAACGCTGGTCGGTCGGCGCCGCGACATGTCGCAGCCGGTGGCCAATGACAATGAGGCCGGGCGCGGCTGGCGCCATGTCGGCCGGGCGGCGGCGATCGCCGCGCTACTGGCGACGGGGTGGATCAGCCGGGGGGCGCTGGGGGAATTTCCCCAGGCGGCGCAGGCCAGCACCTTCCTGGACGAGGCGGCCGCTTCGCGCCGCGCTGGCCTGCTGCGCCAGCAGATGGCGTCGCAGGTCGAGAGCGCCAAGCTGGACGATGCCGAAATCCGGCGGTCGACCGGCATCGTACTGCCGCGCCTGCCGGCCAATTGGCAGGTAAGGGACGTGCAACTGTTCCCGACCGCCGACAGCCCGGCGATCGCGATCGCGCTGACCACCGAAAAGGGCGAGCAATTGTCGCTGTTCGCCGACCGGGCGGAAACGCCGGCGGAAGGGCAGCCGCTGATCGCGGAGCGGCGCGACGGCACGGTCGCCTATTGGGAGGCGGGCGACATGGCCTATGCATTGACCGGCAAGGCGGATACGCCGCGCCTGATGGCGCTGGCCGAACGGATCGCACCGGCGGCCTGAGCGGCGGGATCACGCCCGCCCATTGAGGCGGGCGCGCCGCGCTGCTAACGCCCCGACATGGAGGATGCCACCGCACCCGCGCCGCGCCGCGCCGATCGCCCTGCCCTGTCGAGTCTGGCCATGCTGTGGCGCTTTGCGACGCGCTATCCGGCGCGGATCGCCGGGGCGCTGACCGCGCTGATCGTCTCTTCCGCAGCGACGCTAGCGATCCCAAGCGGCTTTCGCCTGGTGATCGACAAGGGCTTTACCGGCGGTGGCGATATCAGCCGCTGGTTCGAATATCTGTTCCTGCTGGTGGTGATCCTGGCGCTGGCAAGCGCGCTGCGCTTCTATTTCGTGTCCTGGCTGGGCGAGCGGGTGGTCGCCGACATTCGCAGCGCGACCCAGGCCAATCTGCTGCGCCAGGCGCCGGCCTTCTTCGAGGAGAACCGGCCGTCGGAGATCGCGTCGCGCATGACGGCGGACACCGCGATCATCGACCAGGTGGTGGGGTCGACCGTGTCGGTCGCGCTGCGCAACCTGGTCACCGGCATTGGTGGCCTCATCTATCTGTTCATACTGGCGCCCAAGCTGGCGGGGCTGCTGATCCTGGGCATACCGGTGATCGTGCTGACATTGGTGACGCTGGGCCGGCGGGTGCGCAAATTGTCGCGCGCCAGCCAGGATCGGCTGGCGGAAGTCGGCAGCGTCACCACCGAGGTGCTGGGCGCGATGAAGATCGTCCAGGGCTTTGGCCAGGAAGGTCGCGAGGCGGCCCGGTTCGATGCGACCGTCGCGAGCGGCTTTGCTACCGCCCGTCAGCGCATATTGCTGCGCGCGGTGATGACCGCGATCGCCTTTGCCCTGGTGTTCGGATCGATCACCGGCGTGTTGTGGCTGGGCGCGATCGACGTCGCAGCCGGGCGGCTGTCGGGTGGCAGCATCGCCGCCTTCGTGCTGACCGGCGGGCTGGTGGCCGGTGCCTTCGGATCGCTGTCGGAAAGCTGGGGCGACCTGCTGCGTGGCGCCGGGGCGGCGAGCCGGCTGGACGAACTGATGGTGGCCGAGCCGGCGATCGCTGCGCCGGCTGTACCGGTCGCGATCCCGACGCTGGCGCAGGGCGCGCGGCTGCGCTTCGACAATGTCCATTTCCATTATCCCACCCGGCCCGACCAGGCGGCGCTGAACGGCGTCACGATCGACATTGCGCCGGGCGAGACGGTGGCGGTGGTCGGACCTTCGGGCGCCGGCAAGTCGACGCTGATCCAGCTGGCGCTGCGCTTCTATGATCCCGACCAGGGCGAAGTGCGGCTGAACGATGTGCCGCTGCCGGCCGCCGATCCGGCAGCGCTGCGCGCCGCCATGGCGATGGTGCCGCAGGACAGCGTGATCTTCGCCGCGTCTGCCCGCGACAATCTGCGCTACGGCAAATGGGATGCGAGCGACGAGGAGATATGGGCAGCGGCGCGGGCGGCCAATGCCGAGGCCTTTCTGCGCGCCCTGCCCCAGGGGCTGGACAGCCATCTGGGCGAAGGCGGCGCACGGCTGTCGGGTGGGCAGCGCCAGCGCGTGTCGATCGCCCGCGCGCTGCTGCGCGATGCGCCGATCCTGCTGCTGGACGAGGCAACGTCGGCGCTGGACGCGGAATCGGAGCAACTGGTCAAGGATGCACTCGACCGACTGATGCAGGGGCGCACGACGATCGTCATCGCCCATCGGCTGGCGACCGTGCGCGCCGCCGACCGGATCATCGTGCTGGATCAGGGACGGATCGTGGAACAGGGCGACCATGCGACGCTGGTGGCGCTGGGCGGCCTTTATGCGCGGCTCGCCAGCCTGCAGTTCCAGGACCAGCTGGACGGCTGAACCGCCGTCCGACTGGACGCGCCGTCAGCGGCCGGACAGGCTGCGCTGGATGATATAGTCGAAGATGGCGGGATGGAGCGGGCGCTCGAAGGTGCAGCCCGATTCATGCGCGCGCACCCATTGAACGCGGGCGCGACGGCCCTCGAAACCCGGCAGCATGATCCACAATTCGCTGCCGACGGTGAGCTTCATGAAACTGTGCAGGCGAAAGCCGGTGAGCGACATGTCGGCGATATTGCTGGTGAACCAGGTCTCACCCGGACGCCGCACCTTGACGCTGATCACAACGTCGCGCCGTTCGGCAAGCCGGCCCCTGCGTTCCAATTCGGTCAGTCGTTCAGCGCCCATGGTCCACATCCACCCATTCCCCTTCAGCATCGCGCAGGAAGGTAAGGGAAATGTTAAGCGGGAGACGGACGGGCACAAAAAAGGGGCTGCCGAAGCAGCCCCTGGTCTGTGGTCCGATTGATCGTCCGACGGGTCGGAGACGGGAAGTCTGAGACCGACGGGCCCCGGACGATCAGGGATCAGAACGAGCTATACTGCTCGTTGCCGACGAAACCCAGCTTGGTCACGCCCGCACGCTTGATCTCCGCCAGCACCTCGTCAACGACGACGTAGCGGGTCTGCGCGTTGGGCTGGAACTGCAGTTCCGGCTCGACGGGCAGACGCAGCGACTGCTGCAGATACTGACGCAGGGTCAGCAGGTCGATCGGCGCACCGTTCCAGCTGATCACGCCGCCGGCATCGATCGCGACCTTGTTCTTGACAGGGTCGACCACATTGTCGCTCGGAGGCGCGCTCTGCGGCAGATCGATCTTAACCGCGTGGGTCTGGATCGGAATGGTGATGATGAACATGATGAGGAGAACGAGCATGACGTCGATCAACGGCGTCGTGTTCATTTCCACCATCGGCTCACCATCATCGGAGCCCATGCTCATGGCCATAACGAATTCTCCTTATGCGGCCGATCAGAGGCGGGTCGTCGTCGAACCGGGTTCCGGTTCGGAGATGAAGCCCACCTTCGGGAAACCGGCGCGCTGCATCGTGTAGATGGTGCCGCCGATGCAACGATAGGGGGTATTGATGTCGCCGCGGATATGCACTTCGGGCAGATCCTCGGGCGTCAGATTTTCAACACCACCAGCCCTCTTGATGTCCGCTTCCAGCTTGGCGACGGCGCGATCGAGCAGTTCGTCGGAGCTGACCTTGGTCAGGTTCCAGTAAACCGCACAGCTGCCGTCGGGCGCCGAGGTGACCGACAAGGAAACATTTTCGGGTTTCGTCGTGGTCGGCTCGAACGCCACCTTGGGAAGTTGCAGATCGACCGTCTGGACGACGACCGGGACCGCGATGAGAAAGATGATGAGCAACACCAGCATGACGTCGACGAGCGGCGTCGTGTTGATGTCGGACATCGGCTTGTCGTCACCGCCGTCGGAGCCAACACTCATTGCCATTGATACAATCCTAACCTTGGTGTCGTAGGTGCCCCGTTAACCGGGGCCCCTGTCCGGCAGGGGCCGGGTGGTCGCAGCCGCCACCCGGCGCCCGAACCGGCGTCTTAAGGCGATCAGGCCTTGGTCGGCGCAGCAGCCGGCTTGGCAGCAGCAGCGGCCGGAGCGGCAGCAACGGTCGGCTTCACGGCGCCGTCCGAAACCAGGTAGGCCAGCAGGTCGACGGTGAAGCCGTTCAGCTGTTCCGAGATCGCCTTGTTGCGGCGCTGCAGGAAGTTGTAGGCCAGAACGGCGGGAACGGCCACGGCCAGACCCAGCGCGGTCATGATCAGAGCTTCACCGACCGGGCCGGCAACGGCGTCGATCGAGGCCTGACCGGCAGCACCGATCTTGATCAGAGCGCGGTAGATGCCGATAACGGTACCGAACAGACCGATGAACGGCGAGGTCGAACCGACGGTGGCGAGGAACGCCAGGCCGCCACCGAGCGACGAGTTGATCGCGGCTTCCGAGCGAGCCAGCGAGCCGTGCAGCCAGTCATGTGCTTCGACCGGATCCTTCAGCTTGCCATGCTCTTCCTGAGCCTTGATGCCGTCATCGACGATCTGCTTGTAGGCCGAGTTCTTTTCGAGCTTGGCCGAAGCTTCCTTCAGCGAAGCGGCGCGCCAGAAGGTCGCACGGATCTTCTTGCCCTGGCTGATCACCTTCTGCTGTTCGATCAGCTTGGTGAACAGGATGTAGAAAGTGCCGACCGACATGGCGCAGAGGATGATGAAGACGGTCCAGGCAATGGTGCCGCCCTGCTCCAGGGCTTCCATCAGGCCGTACGGGTTTTCCGGCTTGGGCGCCGCGGCTGCGAGATACATCAACATGTTCAAGACTTCCCTCTCAAAAGGATCGTGAAAGGGGAGAGCGGCGCCGGGCGCCTGCCCTCCCGTTTAAATTACTGCGGGATCCGCCACTGAATGCGGTTCGCGTAGGTCGACGGGATCTTGTTACCCTGGTCATCTTCCGCGGGGCTAAAGCGCGCGCGGCGGGAAACCAGCTTACAAGTTGCGTCGTCCAGTTCAGGCGAGCCACTCGACTGCGTAACGGTGCAGCTCGTGACACGGCCATCGGCGCCCACTTCAAGACGGAAACCAGTGGTCCCCTGCTTTTCTTCACGCAGAGCGCGCGAAGGATAGTCTTCAGTGGTTGCCCAGGAACCCGGATTGCCACGCGGCGACACGCCCTTTGCAGCCTGCTTTGCAGCGGGCGGCGGCGGCGGGGCCGGCGGCGGTGCGGGCACCGGAACCTCATTGAACACCGGCGGCGGCGTCCGAACCGTCTGGATCGGCGGCGCTGGGGCCGGGGTCTGGACGATCGGCGGCGGCGCGACGACCGGCGGAGGCTCAATCGGCTTGTCCGGCGGCGGCGGCGGCGGCTCCTCGTCCGGTGGCGGGGGCTCCTCCTTCACGTCGATCACGTTCAGCTGTTCCGCCGCCTTTTTGACATATTTCATGCCAAGACCGGTGACGAAGGCATAGCCGAGAACAGCGTGAATCAGGGCGACGATGACGATCGATATCGTGCGACTCGATCCTTGCGAGTGGTCAGCATAGGCCATTCGGCAACGACACTCCTTAACTCATCTTACCAGTGGGTTGTACAAATCAGCCAAAAACGGCCCGAGCTGCCCGGGGGTATCCCCGACCACCTTTGGCCCTTATCCGTCCATTTGCTACCGTGCGAACTCCTATCGCGGCGCATCGTGGCACGCAAACGCTTTATCGAACTACCGGCTTGCGTTTACCATCACACACCGGAATGACTTGCCTGTGACATCCCTGCCACGGGCTGACAGCATAGGACGAAGATGCAGAAGAAATCCACCATCGCCATGAAGACACTCGCCTCGCTGTGCCTCATTTCCGCCTCATATACCGCCGTTTTTCCGGCATTTTCTCAGACAAATTCGATGACAGCGCAATCATCGACGGTCGCCGCCGGATTGACCTATGCCGACATTGCCGACCTTTCCGATGCGGCCCCGCTGGTTGCCAACGTGCGCATTAGCAACATCGTCCCGTTGAAGCCCGAACAGGCTCCGGACGTCCCTGCGGGCTATCGCAGGGTCTATGTCGAGGCCGAAGTGACAGCACTGATTCGCGGCGAAGGGGGCATAAGCCCGACCGTCGGCTACCTCTATGACGCTCGCCTCGATTCGAAGGGTAAGATGCCCAAGCTGAAAAAGGCACAGGTGCTGCTGTTTGCCCGTCCGGGCGGGCGGCCGGGCCAGATTCAGCTGATCGCGCGCGATGCGCAGATCGCCGCCACCCCCGCCGAGGTAGAACGGGTGAAGGCGGTGCTATCCGCCCTGGTCGCACCCGATGCCGCACCGCGAATCATCGGCCTGGGCGACGCCTTCCATGTTGCCGGCACGATTGCAGGCGAAGGCGAGACCCAGATTTTCCTGCGCACCGAAAATGGCGACCCGGTGTCGCTGTCGATCATCCGCCGCCCCGGACAACAGCCCAGCTGGGCCGTGGCGCTGGGCGAAATCGTCGACGAAGCCGCCCGCGCCCCTGCCCCCGGCAGCCTGCTCTGGTATCGGTTGAGCTGCAGCCTGCCGGCCACTTTGCCGGCCCGGTCGGTCCGCACCCTGGCAGTGCAGGACGCCGAAGCCGCCCGCGCCGATTACCAGTTCGTCCTGAACGCACTCGGTCGCTGCGCACGCAATCGAAAGCCGAGCTGACCCCCTACGCACTTATCTTTCAATCGGGCGCCGCTGTGCTTTTCCTTGGACAGCGGCGCTCGGGCCGCTATCAGCGCGGCTCTTACAGTGCGAAGGACCAGGAAACACCATGACCAATCTCCACCGCCATGCCCCGCTGCGCGTCGCGCTCGTTGGCCTCGGAACGGTGGGTGGCGGCGTCATTCGCCTGCTCAACACCAATGGCGACCTGATTGCCCGCCGTGCCGGTTGTCCGGTGCAGGTCGTCGCCATCTCCGCGCGTGACCGCAACAAGGATCGCGGCGTCGACCTGTCGCCCTATGAATGGGTCGACGACATGACGACGCTGGCGACCCGCGACGATATCGACGTGGTGGTCGAACTGATCGGCGGCGCCGATGGCCCGGCTCTCACCCTCGCCCGCCAGTGCCTGGCCGCCGGCAAGCCGTTCGTCACCGCGAACAAGGCGATGCTGGCCCATCATGGCCTGGACCTTGCCAGCCGCGCCGAGAAGGCCGGCGTGGCGCTCAAATATGAAGCGGCGGTCGCCGGCGGCATCCCGGTGATCAAGGGCATGCGCGAAGGCGCGGCCGCCAACGAGATCAGCCGCGTCTATGGCATCCTCAACGGCACCTGCAATTACATCCTGACCACCATGGAGAAGGAAGGCCGGGGCTTTGACGAGGTGCTGAAGGAAGCGCAGGAACTGGGCTATGCCGAGGCCGATCCGAGCTTCGACATTGACGGCGTCGATGCCGCGCACAAGCTGACCATCCTCGCCAGCCTCGCCTTTGGCACCGAACTGGACTTCGACCATGTCGCCACCACCGGCATCCGCCATGTGATCGCCGCCGACATTGCCGAGGCGGCGGCGCTGGGCTTCCGTATCCGCCTGGTCGGCATGGCGGAGAATGGGCCGGAAGGCCTGTTCCAGCGCGTCCATCCGATGCTGGTGCCGCTCGACCATCCGCTTGCCCATGTCGACGGTTCGCTCAATGCCGTCGTGGCCGAGGGTAATTTCGTCGGTCGTCTCTTCTTCCAGGGGCGTGGCGCGGGCGACGGCCCGACCGCATCGGCGGTGGTCGCCGACCTGATCGACGTGGCGCGGGACGAATATGGCGATGCGCTCGCGATGCCGGTCGCCGCCCTGACCCCGCAGCAGCCGGCAGACGCCGGCCAGCGGATCGGCCGCGCCTATCTGCGCTTCAAGGTGCAGGATCGTCCCGGCGTGCTGGCCGAGATTGCCGCCGCGACCCGCGATGCCGGCGTCTCGATCGAGAGCATGATCCAGCGCGGCGCCAACCAGGCCGATGGCGTGCTGGTGGCGATCGTCACCCATGCCGGCGAGGAACGCTGCGTGCGCGAGACGCTGGAGCGGCTGGCCGGCTCCGACAGCCTACTCGACACGCCGATGGTCATGCATATTCTGGATTGATCGCGCCGGGACCGGTGGGATCAGTGCTGGCCGGCGCCCTTGACCGAATCCGGCAGGGGCGGCGGTGGCGCCATGTCTGCGTCGGGGTCGAGCAAATGGGTGATGGCCTTGCCGGCCAGCATCGCCGCGCCCAGGATCGGCACGCCACCGCCGACGCAGCCCGTCCCCTGCCCGCCGACGACACCGCAGGCGCCTTGCCTGGGTGCGGCAGCGGACGCGCGCGGCGTGTCACCGGCAAGCGGTCGCCCTTCGACCGGCTCGCGCGGCAGCGGCAGTCTTTCCTTCGCATTGCGCTCCGCCCGGCTGCCGCAGACGACGATGCCGCCGCCGCTGCGATCGCAGGGTCGGACGACGGCGGTGCGCGCCTGATATTGCTCCATCGCGGTGCGCTGGGCGAGCGGCGCTTCATCCACCCGCACGATATCCTGCGCGGCCGCCAGCGGCAGGCCGATCAGCAAAAGAGGGAAAGACAAGACCCACCGCATGACGACATCTGAACAGTCGAACATGGCGGGATGATGGCAGCGGCTGGACGCTGCGGAATGGCATATAAGGCAAAGGCGCGTCCATCCGTGGCATCACGACTATGAAAAGCTTTGCGAGCCGGGCAAGTTGGGTCGACAAGCAGAGGCGGACATCCTATCGCCCTGCTCTATCAGTTACAGCAGAGGAGTGGCTATGGTGCAGGCTAGTTCGATTCTCGATCGCGTCTTGGTACTCGAAATGGTGCGCGTCACCGAAGCGGCTGCAATCGCCGCATCCAAGCTGGTCGGTCGGGGCGACGAGAAGGCCGCCGACGCCGCTGCGGTCGAGGCGATGCGCCTGGCCTTCAACGACCTCTATATGGACGGCACCGTCGTGATCGGCGAAGGCGAGCGCGACGAGGCGCCGATGCTCTATATCGGCGAGAAGGTCGGCAATGCGATCGGCAAGGGCCCCAAGATCGACATCGCGCTCGATCCGCTGGAAGGCACCACCATCACCGCCAAGGCCGGCCCCAATGCGCTGGCCGTGCTGGCCATTTCGGAAGAAGGCGGCCTGCTCAACGCGCCCGATGTCTATATGGACAAGATCGCCGTCGGTCCGGGCTATCCCGACAATATCATCGACCTCAACAAGTCGGTGAAGGAAAATGTCGAGGCGGTGGCCAAGGCCAAGGGCGTCGATCCGCATGAAATCATCGTCTGCGTGCTGGATCGCCCGCGCCACGAGAAGCTGATCGCCGAACTGCGCGCGATCGGCTGCGGCATCATGCTGATCCCGGACGGCGACGTGGCCGGCGTGATCGCGACCACCAATCCCGAAACCACGATCGACATCTATATGGGTTCGGGCGGCGCGCCCGAGGGCGTGCTGGCCTGTGCCGCGCTGCGCTGCGTGGGTGGCCAGTTCAAGGGCCGCCTGCTGTTCCGCAACGATGACGAGAAGCAGCGCGCCTACAAGTGGGGCATCACCGACCTGGACAAGGTCTATGACCTCAAGGAACTGGCCAAGGGCGACTGCATCTTTGCCGCGACCGGCGTGACCGACGGATCGCTGCTGGCGGGCGTGAAGCATCTGCCGGGCGACAAGCTGACCACCGAGAGCGTGGTGATGCGCGCCAGCACCGGCACCGTGCGCTGGGTCAAGGGCGAGCATCGCGTCGAGCGCAAGGACGCCTGATCGGGCGGACAGGACGGAAAGACGAAGGGGGCCGAAAGGCCCCCTTTTTCGTGGTCATCGATGCGGGAAGATCGGCCCCCGCTAATCGCCGGCGGTCAGTGGCTGGCGCGGTGGTTGAGATCGTGGCCGAGCGCGAGGATGGCGACGCCAAGCAGCGTATAGGCGCTTTCCTGCCAGCCATGATCCATGGTCAGCGCGCCGGCCATGATGCCAAGGCCGAGCGAACCGATCGCGGCGGGCATCATGAAGCGATGGACGAGCGCGCCATGGCCGAGCGCGATCGCGCCCATCAGGATGGCGAGCGCCAGCCCCGCTTCATGGAAGATCGGACTGTCGAAAATGCCGCCGGCCGATGCCAGCAGGCCCAGCACCACTGCGGTCAGGAAACAATGCGCGACGCACAGGCCCGAAAGCGCCATCGCGAGGCGATCAAGGCGTCCGGATTCCAGGGCGTGACGGAAGCTGAGCAGCATGGTGCGTGCTACATAGTCGAGACCGGCATAAGTTACAACATAACATCACCGATTTTTCCGGCGGGAAAGACGTTCCCGTTCCGCCGGACCGTCAGGCGGCGAAGCGCAGGCAGTTGCGACCGCTGCCCTTGGCGGCATAGAGCGCCTTGTCCGCCGCCTCCATCAGGGTCGCGGCGCTGGCGCTGCCGTCCAGTTCGACAAGGCCCGCGCTGAAGGTGATGGCGATATCCTCGCCATTGCCGAGCGGGAAAGGCCGCACCCCGACGCGGGTGCGCAGATGCTCGCAGATGCGCTCGGCCCGTTCCAGATCGACATCGGGCAGCAGCACGGCAAATTCCTCGCCGCCCAGGCGCCCGATGCTGCCGGTGCCACGCAGAGCCTGACGCAGCCGCTCGACAAAGCCCACCAGCACCCTGTCGCCGGCGGCATGGCCATGGCGGTCATTGACCGACTTGAAATGGTCGATGTCGATCAGCAGCAGGCAGGCCTGTCCGCCGGCCGCGACGCGGGCTATCTGGTCGTCCAGCTTTTCCTGCAATGCGCGGCGGCTGTCGGCGCCGGTCAGGGCATCCTGCGCCGCCGCCTGGTGCAGCGCCCGCTGGCGCGCCTTGTGGCGGGAAATGTCGCGCACGGTGCTGATGACGCCGATCGCCCGCCCCTGCTCGTCCAGCACGGCGCGGACCAGCATCTCATACCAGTCGAAATCATTGTCCGGCCGGTTGGGGCGAAATTCGACCGCATGCGCCTCCCCCGGATGGGCGATCGCGCGGCGATGGGTGACGATCGCGAAGGGCCGATATTCCGGATCGATCAGGTCGACGGCGGACTGGCCCAGCAGTTTGTCTGCATCAATGCCGATCTGGTCGACGGCCGAAGGCGAGACATATTGGATGATGCCGTCGATGCTGAGATTGACCACGCCGTCACCGCTATGTTCGGCAAAGGCGCGATAGCGCGCCTCGCTGTCGCGCAGCATGCGGATCAGCCGGCGACGGCTGTTGAGTTCGGCGGCCACGGGAACCGACAGCAGGAAGCTGAGCACCAGATAGAATTGGAAGAACTGGATGCGTTCGGGAATGCTGGCCGCGACCAGCCGGAGCGGTCCATGGCCGGTCATGGTCGCCGTGCCACCGATCAGGGCGAGGATGACGATCGCCGCCGCCGACCCCGCATAGCCGGTGCGGAAGGCGATCAGCACCAGCGGCAGCAGCGAGGCGAACAGCATCGGATAATCGACGCGATAGAATATCCACCAAGCGCACAGGGCGAAGGCGGACAGCAGGCCGAACGCCTCCAGCCGCTCGATCGGCCGGGCCTGGCGCGCCCAGCGGCTCACCTCGCCCTGCAGCAGGATCAGCAGCAGCGGCGTGCAGATGAGGCCGCCCAGCACATGGCCGCTATACCATTGCAGCCAGATATGGGGGAAATTACCCCCCAGCAAAATGGAGACCACGAGCCCGGCGCCGATACCGGCAAGCACATTGGCAACGCCCGCCAGCGCGCAGATGAAGATGGACAATTCGCGCATCGATGCAGCGATCTGTCGCCCGACGCCCAGCCGGCGACAGATATAGGCAACCGCCAGCGCCTCCCCGACGTTGAGGATCGCCATCGGCACCGCCGCCATTGCGCCGATGCCGAACAGCGCCGTCGCGATCGTGCTGGCGACCATGCAGGAGAGGATGAGACGCGGCCAGGCGCGCATGCGCGCGGTCATCATTTCCGCCATCAGCAGGGCATTGGCGCCCCAGATGAAGGCCAAGCCGCCTTCGAATCGCGAGGTCAGCAGGGCAAGCGACGCGACCGCAAAGTAAAGCAGGCCGGTAAATACCGACATTTTCAGGGAAATATGGCGAAGGGCGGGCCGCGTCATGTTCCCATCCGGGTTAAGCGGACAATGTTAATATATATTCCTATGCCGCCGACTATTTCACAGCGAATAGATAAAAACAGGCCCCGGTGATCATCACCGCGGCCTGTTTTTACAATATTACAAGTCTATTCAACTGGATGCGTCAGCCAACAGCGCATCGGTCGGGGCCGAAATCGACGGATTGCGATCCTTGATCGTGGCCCGCGCCTGGCGCACGCCGGCGCCATAGTCGGGATGGACCTGATCGAAGAGCTTGCACTGGCGCTCCTCGATCTCGTCCGGGATATCGCCCATGGCGGCGGCGATATTGGCGAAGAGGCGCGCCTTCTGCGCATCGTCGAACAGGTTGAACAGCGCACGCGGCTGGCCGAAATCATCATTGCCTTCGCGATGATTATAGCGATCGGCATCGCCCGAAATCTTCAGCGGCGGCTCCAGGAAGCGCTGATCCTCGACCGGCCCGCCAAAGCTGTTGGGCTCATAATAGGCGGCCGGGTTCGGATTGTTCGGGAAGAAGCGCATCGCCCCATCCTTGTGATAATGATGCACCGGACATTTGGGGGCGTTGACCGGTAGCGCTTCATAATGGGTGCCGATCCGGTGGCGGTGCGCGTCTGCATAGGAAAAGATGCGTGCCTGGAGCATCTTGTCGGGCGAGAAGCCGATGCCCGGCACGATGTTGGACGGCGAGAATGCGGCCTGCTCGATCTCCGCGAAATAATTGTCGGCGTTGCGGTTCAACTCCAGCACGCCGACGTCGATCGGCGGATAATCGGCATGCGGCCAGACCTTTGTGAGGTCGAACGGATTATAGGGCGTCTTGTCCGCATCCAGTTCCGGCATGATCTGGACCTGCATCTTCCATTTGGGGAAGTCGCCCTTCTCGATCGCCTCGAACAGATCCTCCTGCGTGGATTCGCGGGTGCGGCCGACGACATCCGCCGCTTCCTCGTTGGTCCAGTGGCGATGGCCCTGCATCGTCTTGAAGTGGAACTTCACCCAGAAACGCTCACCGGCGTCGTTGATGAAGCTGAAAGTGTGGCTGCCATAGCCGTTGATATGGCGCACATCGGTCGGCAGGCCGCGATCCGACATCAGGATCGTCACCTGGTGCAGCGATTCGGGGCTCAAGGACCAGAAGTCCCACATCGCCGTGGGCGAGCGCAAATTGGTGCGCGGATGGCGCTTCTGCGTGTGGATGAAATCGGGGAATTTCAGCGGATCGCGCACGAAGAAGACCGGCGTGTTGTTGCCGACCAGATCCCAATTGCCTTCGGGCGTGTAGAATTTCATCGCAAAGCCGCGCACGTCGCGCTCGGCATCGGCGGCGCCCAATTCGCCTGCCACGGTCGAGAAGCGCAGGATCATCGGCGTCTGCGCGCCCGGCTGGAGCGCCTTTGCCTTGGTATATTTGGAAATGTCGCCAGTGATCGTCAGCGTGCCATAGGCGCCCCAGCCCTTGGCATGGACGACGCGTTCGGGGATGCGTTCGCGATTCTGGTGCGCCAGCTTCTCGAGCAGCTGATAATCCTGGAGCAGCAGCGGTCCGCGCGGACCTGCGCTCAGACTGTTCTGGTTATCGGCAATCGGCGCACCCGCGCTCGTCGTCATCACTGGCTTATCGACCATGTCGTCCTCCTCAGCTTTGGATGAGAACAGGCTAAGGCCCCGCGAAGTTTCAGAAAAACTGATTAAATCGGATTGGGTGATCGATTTTTACGGTTAATCTGAAGATCGCCCGAGTCAGGAGGTCAGCGCCCGATCGCGCAGGCGGTGCCATGCCGACAGTCGCGCATCGCGCGGCTGCGGCAGCATTGCCGGATCAAATCGAGTCGTCTTTCCTGCCATCGTCGCGGCCTCGTCCAGGGAGCGGAACAATCCAGCCCCCAGCCCTGCCAGCATGGCCGCACCCAGCGCCGTGGTTTCCACATCCGCCGGACGATCCACACTGACATCGAGCATATCAGCGATATCCTGGGCGATCCAGTCATTGGCGCTCATGCCGCCGTCGATCCGCAGCTGGCGCCAGGGCGCGCCATCAGCGGCGAAGGCGGTGGCGAGGTCGGACAATTGATGCGAGAGGGATTCGAGCGCAGCGCGGACGATGTGCGCACGGGTCGATCCCTGGGTGAGGCCGGCGATGACGCCGTTCACATCGGGCCGCCAGTACGGCGCACCCAGCCCTGCCAGCGCCGGCAGCATCAGCACGCCGCCGCTGTCGGGCACGGAACGGGCCAGCGCCTCCGTCTCCGCCGCCGATCCGATCAGGCCGAGCTGATCGCGCAGCCATTTGATGAGATTGCCGGCGATGAAGATCGATCCTTCCAGAGCGTAAATGCGCTGGTCGCCGATCCGGTAGAGCAGGGTGCCGAGCAAGCGATGGCGCGAGGCCGGCATCTGCGCGCCCATATTGGCGAGGATGAAGGCGCCGGTGCCCAGGGTCGCCTTGGCATCGCCCGGCGTCAGGCAGGCCTGACCGATGCTGGCCGCCTGCTGATCGCCGGCCAGTCCGCGGATCGGGATGGCGCCGCCGAACAGCTCTGCCAGCGTCTCGCCAAAGGCGCCGGCATTGTCGACGATTTCGGGCAGTGCGACGCGGGGCACGCCGAACAGGTCGCACAAGGCCGGATCCCAATCGGTGCCGTCGAGCGCCACCAGCTGGGTGCGGCTGGCATTGCTGGCGTCGCTGACATGCAGGCCACCGGTCAGTTTCCATACCAGCCAGCTTTCGATCGTGCCGAGCGCCAGCCTATCCCCCGCCTCTGCCACGGCCGGCACATGGTCGATCAGCCAGCGCATCTTGCTGGCGGAAAAATAGGGATCGACGACGAGGCCGGTGCGCTGTTGCAGCATCGCTTCATGGCCGGCCTCACGCAACGTCGTGCATTGCGCCGTCGTGCGCCGATCCTGCCAGACGATGGCGGGCGCCAGCGGTTCGCCGGTGCGCCGGTCCCAGGCAACCACCGTCTCGCGCTGGTTGGTGATGCCGATGGCCGCGATCCGGTCGGCGCCACCCGCCCGATCCACCATCTGGCGGGCGCAATCGCGCGTGCGGGTCCAGATTTCGGCGGCGTCATGCTCGACCCAGCCGGGCCGTGGATAATATTGGGTCAGTTCCGCCTGCGCCATCGCGATGCGGCGGCCGTCGGGGGCATAGAGCATCGCGCGGGTCGAGGTGGTCCCTTCGTCCAGCACCAGCAGATAGCGGTCGGTCATGCCCTCTCCTCAAGCCAGGCATCGAGCGCGGCCAGTTGCGCGGCGTCGAAGCGCAGGCCCAATTTGGTCCGGCGCCAGAGAATATCCTCGCTGGTCTGTGCCCATTCGCGCGCGCGCAGGTAGCAGAGCTCCGCTTCGGTCAGGCCATGGCCGAAATCCCGGCCCAGGTCCGACCAGTCGCGCGCCGCGCCCAGCCAGTCGCGGGCGCGAGTGCCATAGGCGCAGCCGATCCGCTCGGCAGTGTCGAGATCAAGGAAAGGATAGTCGCCCGCCAGCGCGGCGACGAGATCAGCCAGGCCGGTCATCGGGAAATCGCCGCCGGGGAGCGGCGCGTCCGCCGTCCAGTCATCGCCTGCGAGCGAAGGCAGGAGCGCCTTCAGCAGGGCGATCGCCTCCGCCGCGAGATTGCGATAGGTGGTGATCTTGCCGCCATAGATGCTGAGCAGCGGCGGCGCGCCCTCCTCCCGATCGAGGTCGAGATGATAGCCGCGCGTCGCCGATTCCGGCCGGGCCGATCCATCGTCGATCAGCGGCCGGACGCCGGCAAAGGACCAGACGACATCGGCGGGGCTGATCGACCGGGCGAAATAGCGGTTCGCACCCTCGCACAGATAGGCGATTTCCTCGGCACTGGCCGCGATCGGATCGACGCCGTCCTGATGATCGCGGTCGGTTGTGCCGATCAGCGTGTAGAGATGCTGATAGGGGATGGCGAAGAAGATGCGGCCGTCGGGCAACTGGAAGAAATAGGCCATGCCATGGTCGAACAGGCGCGGCACGACGATATGCGACCCGCGCACCAGCCGGATGAGCCGGTCGGCGCGGCGATCGGCGCGGTCCAGCAGGTCGAGCACGGCGGGACCGGTGGCATTGACCACGACCCGCGCATGGAAGGTCTGCGCCTGCCCGGCCGCATCGCGCGCATGGATGCGCCAATGATCGCCGGCCTGTTCCAGCCGCAGCACCTGCGTGCGGGGGCGGATATCGGCGCCATGATCGGCGGCGTCGCGGGCATTGAGGATGACCAGCCGGGCGTCGTCGACCCAGCCGTCCGAATAGACATAAGCTGGGCCGAACCCCGCCCGCAGCGGCGCGCCGGCGACATGCTGGCGCAGGTCGATCGCCTCCGTCGCCGGCAGGGCGCGGCGGCCACCGATATGATCGTAGAGGAAGAGGCCGAGGCGCAGCAGCCAGCGCGGCCGCAGCCCCTGGACCCAGGGCAGGACGAAGCGCATCGGCTGGATGATGTGCGGCGCGATGCGCCACAGCCTTTCCCGTTCAGCCAGGGATTCGCGGACCAGACCGAAGGCGCGATGTTCCAGATAGCGCAGCCCGCCATGGATGAGCTTGGTCGAGGCCGAGGAAGTGCCCTGTGCCAGGTCGCCCCGTTCGAGCAGCAACACGCTGGCACCCCGCCCCGCCGCATCGCGCGCAATGCCACACCCGTTCACCCCGCCGCCGATCACGGCAAGGTCGTGGATGAAAGGGGCCATCTCCTGCGTCACGCCGCCGTTCTAGCGGCAAAATGCTGCCCCCGATATTAACGAAGGCAAGATCGTGAAAATTCATCCGGCCAGCGCCACGCACGATAGCCCATGGTGCCGGCCGGATGTCTGCGAGCCCCCACGCTCGTCAGAAGGGCATGTCGTCAGGCGAGGCTGTCGACCACCAGGCCGCTATTGCTGCTGCTCGTGGCGCTGCTGGTCGACCCGTAGAGCGACTGGCTGAGGCTGGAGCGGAGATTTTCGAGGAAGGCGATGATCGAATCCAGCTGATCGGTGGCGCTGGTCGCACTCGTCTCGCTGGTGCTGCTGTCGTCATCGCTGCTATCCTCGGCCGGGCGCGGCGGCGGCGGACCGCGCATGCCCTGCGGCCCCTGCATCCCGTCCATGGCGGCCAGGCCGTCGATGCTCATGCCGTCTTCGCCATCGGACGACGCCCCCGCGCCGCCCGGTCCCTGGGCAAAGAGGCTTTGCAACTGCGCCGCCTGATCCTCGGTCAGGGTGCCGGCCGATACCTGGTCATCGATCAGGGAATCGATCCGGTCCTTCATGGAAGACGGATCGAGCCGTGAACTGCCCGAACTTGCGGAGGTGCTGAGCGCGGAGTCGATGGAATCGAGCGCGGTTTCGAGCGCGTCGCCATCCGTTTCCGAGATGGAACCGGCCTCCACCGCGGCGTCGATGCGATTGGTCATCGACATGCGCGGCGATGGCGGCATGGTCATGCTGTTGTAACTGCTGATAGTCGTCATGCTGGAAGTCCCCACTTCGTTTAGCGGGACCATTCATGCCGAATAAGTCTGAAAAAACATTGTATTTCAATCATGTAATTGATTGAAATAGAGGCGCTACACTGACCAAGGAAAGGTTAAGCGCGCGCCCTTACCCGATGATATCAGGCCTTTTCCAGCGTGCATTGCAGCGGATGCTGGTTCTGCCGGGCAAAATCCATCACCTGGTTCACCTTGGTCTCGGCCACTTCATAGCTGAAGATGCCGCACACGCCGACGCCGCGCTGATGGACGTGCAGCATCACCCGCGTCGCTTCCTCCATATCCATGCGGAAGAAATGCTGGAGGACATGCACGACGAACTCCATCGGGGTGTAATCGTCGTTCAGCATCAGCACCTTGTAGAGCGACGGCTTCTTGGTGCGGGTGCGGGTACGCGTGGCGACGCCGATGTTCGGGTCATTGTCGCCCGTATCGTCCTGATCCGGACCGGCCCTGAAGGGCGCGCCTGCCGATGCGTTGAAGAGATGGTTCATGATGCAGAAGAATATGGCGATTTGTCCTGCCAAGGCAAGGGGGCCGACCGCATGCCATCGCTGCGTAACCACGTTTCCCCGGCGAGAAAAAAGGCGGTGCTCCGGTCGGAGCATCGCCCTTGTTCGTCATCCCGGCCGGATATCGGCCCGGAAATTCGGCTGTAAAATCAGCCCGCCTCAGGCGGCGAGCGACTTCACCTTGTCGGTGACCAGGGTCACGCGCGCGGTCAGCGGCTGGCTGATGTCGCCGGCCAGCTTCATGAAGGCTTCGCTGCTCTTGGCGGCTTCCTTGGTGAACTCGTCGAAGCTGCTCGACAGGAACTGGCTCTGCAGCTGGAAGAATTCGGTCGGGGTCTTGGCGGTCGAGAAGCTCTTGATCGAGGCGGTCGCCTTCTCGAAGCTCTTGCGGCTGTAGTCGACGGCTTCCTGGCCCAGCGTCTCGAAGCCCTTGGCCGCGATCTTGCCCGATTCCACCAGCGCTTCGACATTGCCCTTGGCGATGTCGCTCAGCTCTTCCATCGCCTTGGTCGACTTTTCGACACCGGCCTTCGCCTTTTCGTTCAGGTCGGCATAGGCCGTTTCCATCTTGGCCTTGGTATCTTCGGCGAACTTCTTACCGGTTTCGAGGATATCGTTCATGATCAATGTTCCTTCCGTGGCAGGCAGCGTCTTCGCTTTGGTCTTCGGGGCGGACACAGGCTCCGGAGCCACTACCGCCTCAACATCTTCAACAATCGGTTCGGGTGCGGCATCCACCGCCGTCGTCGCCGCGACCACCGCCACCGGATCGGCAACGGGTGCCGGTTCCGCAGCAGGGGCTTTAGCAGCAGCGACCGGCGCCGGCTTCTTCGCTACCGGCTTGGGCGCGGACGCCTTCACAGGAGCAGCCTTGGCGACGGGTTTGCGCGGGGCAGGCTTTTTGGGCGCGGGCTTTTCACCCAGGGCGGACTCAGCCGCCTTGAGTGCCTCACTGGCAGACAAGGTTGCGGAACCGCTTTTCGCGACCGGCTTGGCACGCGCAGACTTAGGGGTAACGGCCATCGACCATCCTCCGTTTGTTGCACTGCACAATAAGCCTTATCCCAAAGGATTACAAGGCCCATTGTGCAGTGCAACAAATCAGACATATTGATGTTTCGGCACTGATCAGCGGCCAATGGGGAATGGCTGAAATCCGCGCCTCTAACGGGCTTTTACGTAGCGTCCGGGCGCATCTTCTATTGCCCGAAGCTTGCCGCCGCCCGGCTTGCGCGCGCCGCGGACAGCCACTTCGCGCGAATCGATGCCGCGCAGCCATTCGGCCCAGTCGGGCCACCAACTGCCCTTGGTCTCGCGCGCAGCCGCAACAAAATCATCCAGCGTCGGCTGCGGCGCGTCGGCGGTCCAATATTGATATTTCTGTGCGACCGGCGGGTTGATGACGCCGGCGATATGGCCCGAGCCTGCCAGCAGGAAGCGTACCGGCCCGGCGAGATGCTCGGTCAGTTTCCACACGCTTTCGAGCGGGGCGATATGATCCTCCTTACCGGCTTGGACATAGGCGGGGGTGTGGATCTGCGTCAGGTCGATCGGCGTGCCCGCGACGCTGATCGCGCCGGGCACCACCAGCATATTGTCGCGATAGAGCTGGGTCAAATAGTCGCGATGCCAGCGCGCCGGCAGGTTGGTCGTGTCGCCATTCCAGTAGAGTAGGTCGAAGGGCGGATAGTCCATGCCGAGCAGGTAGTTGTTGACGACATAGTTCCAGATGAGGTCGCGCCCGCGCAGCAGGTTGAAGGTCGCCGCCATGTAGCGCCCGTCGAGGAAGCCGCTGGAGGAGAGACGGTCGACCAGCTTCATCTGCTCGTCATCGACGAACAGGGTAAGATCGCCGGCCGCACTGAAATCCACTTGCGCCGTGAAGAAGGTCGCGCTCGCCACCTTGTCCGCTTCGCCCCGCGCGGCCAGCAAGGCCAGCGTGGCGGCCAGCGTCGTACCCGCCACGCAATAGCCGATGGTGTGGACGCTGGGCACGTTCAGCAGGTCGCGCACCGTGTCGATCGCGTCGACCTGGCCGCTGAGGATATAATCGTCCCAGACCATGTCCTTCATCGAGGCGTCGGCCGATTTCCACGAAACGAGGAAGACGCTGATCCCCTGGTCCACCGCCCATTTGACGAAGCTCTTCTCCGGCGAGAGATCGAGAATGTAGAAACGGTTGATCCAGGGCGGGAAGATGATCAGCGGCGTCGCCAGCACCCTGGGCGTCGAGGGCGCATAATGGATCAGCTGGTAGAGCGGGGTTTCGTGAACCACCTTGCCCGGCGTCGCGGCGATGTTGCGCCCCAGTTCGAACTGGGTGCCGTCGGTATGGGTGAGCTGGCCCTTCTCCATGTCGGCCAGCATATGCTGGAGGCCCTTCACCAGATTCTCGCCGCCGCTCTGGATCGTCTTTTCCACGACCGTCGGATTCATCAGCGGAAAGTTGGACGGTGCCATCGCGTCGAGCATGCCGGTGGTGGCAAAACGCAGCTTGGCCTTCGCCTTGGGATCGACGCCGTCGACCGCATCGGCCAAGTTCATCAGATAGTCGGAGATCAGCAGATAGCTTTGCCGGATCAGGTCGTAGAAGGGATGGGTCGTCCAGGCGGGATCGGCAAAGCGCCGGTCCTTGCGCGCGGCCGGACTGTCGGCGGGCGGCGGATCGGGCTGGTCGCGCAGCAGGCCGCCGGAATCGAGAAAGCGCTGCCACAGCGCCAGTCCTTCATCAGCAAAGCTGGTCTGGATGCGGGCGACGGTTTCGGGATCGAAGGGCAGCACCCGGCCGGTCGCGCCCGCAGCCTGCTCCAGCATCAATTGCTGCGCGCGGCCCAGCACCTGGGTCCATTTCTGCATCTCCGCCAGGGTCGGGAGATGGGGCTCCAGGACATCCTGCGTTTCCATGGCCACCTTCCTCCTCCTGGCATTGCCGATATCAGCCGCTTTCACTGGCGCGCCGCAGCCTGGCGGGTTATAGCCAGATTGTGACACGCCGAATGCGTGCCACGCACTATTCCTTACCGAGAGCTTTCAGGAAAGCCCCTATAATGTCCGAAGAATTCTACCGCATGAAGCGCCTGCCGCCCTATGTCATCGCCGAAGTGAACGCGATGCGAGCCGCAGCCCGCGCCGCGGGAGAGGACATTATCGACCTGGGCATGGGCAATCCCGACCTGCCGCCGCCCGATCATGTCATCGCCAAGCTGGTCGAAGTTGCCAGCAAGCCGGACGCCCATGGCTATTCCCAGTCCAAGGGGATTCCGGGCCTCCGCAAGGCCCAGGCCAATTATTATGGCCGCCGCTTTGGCGTCGATGTCGACCCGGAAACCGAAGTCGTCGTGACCATGGGGTCGAAGGAAGGGCTGGCCAGCCTCGCCACCGCGATCACCGCGCCGGGCGACGTGGTGCTGGCGCCCAACCCCAGCTACCCGATCCACATGTTCGGCTTCATCATCGCAGGGGCCACCATCCGATCGGTGCCGACGACGCCGGACGAGAATTATTTCCGCGCGCTCGACCGCGCCATGGCCTTCACCGTGCCGCGCCCGTCGATCCTGGTGGTCAATTATCCGTCCAACCCGACCGCCGAGACGGTGGACCTGGCCTTTTACGAACGGCTCGTCGCCTGGGCGAAGGAGAACAAGGTCTGGGTGCTGAGCGACCTCGCTTATTCCGAGCTTTATTATGACGGCAATCCGACGCCTTCCATCCTGCAGGTGCCGGGCGCCAAGGATGTCGCGATCGAGTTCACGTCCCTGTCCAAGACCTATTCGATGGCCGGCTGGCGCATCGGCTTTGCGGTCGGCAACAAGCAGTTGATCGCGGCGATGAGCCGGGTGAAATCCTATCTGGACTATGGCGCCTTCACGCCGATCCAGGCGGCCGCCTGCGCCGCGCTCAACGGCCCGCAGGACATCGTCGCCAAGAATCGCGAACTCTATCACAAGCGCCGCGACGTGATGGTCGAGAGCTTCTCGCGCGCTGGCTGGGACATTCCCGCGCCACGCGCGTCGATGTTCGCCTGGGCGCCGCTGCCGCCCGCGCTCAAGGACATGGGGAGCCTGGAATTTTCCAAGCAGCTGCTGACCCATGCCAAGGTCGCGGTCGCGCCGGGCGTGGGCTATGGCGAGGATGGCGAAGGCTATGTCCGCATCGCCATGGTCGAGAATGAGCAACGGCTCCGCCAGGCGGCGCGCAACATCAAGCAGTATCTCAAGTCGATGGGCGTCAACACGCCCTCGTCGAAGGGCGCTGCCTGACCTTCACGCGCCTTGCGCGCCCGAAACATGACCATGATCGCCGTCGGACATTGGTTTGTCCGGCGGCGTTTGCTTTAGGCCCCCTTGCCCCTTGGCCCGCGATCAAGGATAGAAGCGAGGGATGAGAGGACCAAGTCGATGATCCCCCTTCCGCAGGTCAGCCAGGTCGCCCAGACGATTCAGCTGGCGCTTGCCCCCGTCTTCCTGCTCGCCGGTATCGGTGCGTTCCTGAACGTCTGCGTCAGCCGGCTGGCTCGCATCATCGATCGCGCCCGCGCAGTCGAGGAATGGGTGCTGAGCACGCGTGGCAAGGAACATGACCGGATGGTGAGCGAGATCCGTGTGCTCGACCGGCGCATGAGCGTGGTCAATGGCGCGATCTTCCTGTCGGTGGCGTCGGCCTGCGCGGTCTGTCTGGTCGTCATCCTGCTGTTCGCGGGCAATCTGTTCAACGCCCATCTCGGCACGCCGGTCGCGATCCTGTTCAGCCTGGCGATGGTGCTGCAGGCCGCCGCGTTCGGCACCTTCATCCAGGAAATCCGCCTGGCGTCGCGTACCATCCATATCCGCAACGAGGTGCTCTACCACAAGGTGGAGGAGGAAGAGGCGGCATGACGCGCTTCACCGTCAACGACCGGCCGGTGCAATATCGGATGGATCCGGAAACGCCTTTGCTGTGGGCGCTGCGCGACGCGTCGAACCTGACGGGGACCAAATATGGCTGCGGCACGGGCGATTGCGGCGCCTGTACCGTGGATATCGATGGTGAGGCGGTGCGGTCCTGTCAGGTCACGATCGGCAAGACCGAGGGCCGGTTCGTGACGACGATCGAGGCGCTGTCGCCCGATCGCGGCCATCCGCTGCAACAGGCGTTCGCGGCCGAGAATGTCTCCCAATGCGGTTACTGCATGTCCGGCATCATCATGGCGGCGTCGGTATTGCTGCGGCGGACCAACGACCCGAGCGATGCGGAGATCGATGCGGCGATCACCAATATCTGTCGCTGCGGCGTCTATCCCCGGCTGCGCGGCGCGATCAAGCGTGCTGGCCGGATCATGCGCGGCGAGGATCAGGCCGGCGACAATCCGATCCAGGCCGCACCGCCGCCCGGCATCACGCCGGACGAGGCGGTGCGCACCGTGCCGGCGCTGCGCAAGCCGTAAATATCGGCCTTAACCGAAGCGATAGCCGGAAACCGTCCAGCCCAGCACCGTGCTGCGATGGGCACAGATGGCGGCGTCCTCGCCGCCCGCCCCCAGCGCCACCATCAGCGGCAGCAGATGCTCTTCGCGCGGATGGGCGAAACGGGCGTGGGGCAGATGATCCCAGGCGGCCACACGCGCCGCGCGGCGAGCCGGATCGGGATCGGTCACCGCATCGCGCAGCGCATCGTCCCACTCAAGCGAAGGTGCCGTCGCCATCGCGCCGCGCACGCGCAGATTGTGGAAGCTCATGCCCGATCCGACGATCAGCACACCTTCATCGCGCAGCGGTGCCAGCGCGCGGCCGGCGGCGATATGGGCGGCCGGATCGAGATCGCGGCGCAGCGACAATTGGGCGACCGGAATGTCGGCATCGGGCAGCGCGACCTTCATCGGGATGAAGACACCATGGTCCCAGCCCCGTTCGGATTCGCGCGCTGTGGGAAAGCCGGCCTGTTCCAGCAGTTCGGCCGCGCGATCGGCAAGCGCGGGCGCGCTCGGCGCGTCCCAGCGGAGCTGATAAGTATGCGGCGGGAAGCCGAAATAGTCGAACAGCAAGGGCGGCTGGCTACCGTCATGGACAGTGAATCCGGGCGTTTCCCAATGGCCAGACACCAGCAGGATTGCGCGCGGCCGTTCCGGCAGGTCGGCGATCAGGCCGGCGAGATAATCCTGCATCGGCTGCCACATGGCGTCGCTATGCGGGTGCTGGGGATCGGCGGGGTCCATGAAGAAGCAGGGACCACCGCCATGGGGGATGAACAAGGCTGGCTGTTTCATGCCCGCCTAGATCGGACGTCGGCGCCGCCCGCGCAACGCGCCAGGCGGAAACCGACTGTTTCCCGTCAGCCCCTGGCCAGCATCGGGGCGATCGCCTGCGCCAGGGTCGCACCCGAATAGGGTTTCTTGAGCAGGATGACGTCGCTGAATCGATCCGGCAGGTCGAGCCCGTCGCCATAGCCGGTGGCGAAGAGGAAGGGCACGCCGCGTTCCGCCAACATGTCCGCGATCGGCAGGCTGGTTTCATTGCCGAGATTGAAGTCCAGCACGGCAAGGTCGACCGGATTGAGCGTGATCGCCTCATGCGCGCGGCCGATGCTGGCGGCGGTGACCACCTGCGCGCCGAGGTCGCGCAGCGCATCCTCGCCATCCATGGCGATGATCATATTATCCTCGACCAGCAATATCTGCCGGCCCTTGAGCAGATGCGGCGAGGGAGCGGGCGCCGGCTTGGCGCGATCGGTCCCGGCCACGTCGGGCAGGATCGAGGCGACATGGGCGGACGGAATGCAGAAACGCGCTTCCAGCCCCGCCAGCCGATAATTGACCTCCGCCCGGCCATCCAGATCATAGGGAATGGAACGCTCGATCACGGTCGAGCCGAAGCCCCGGCGCGAGGGCGCGACGACGGCCGGGCCGCCGCTTTCCAGCCAGTGGAGCAGCAGGCTGCCCTCGGCATCGACATGCCAGTCGATCGCCACCGATCCATTGTCCGACAGCGCGCCATATTTGGCGGCATTGGTCAGCAGTTCGTGGATGACGAGCGCCAGCACGGTGAAGGCGGCGGGGGTCAGCAGCACATTGGGACCGGTGAGCTTCACCCGGTCACGTCGGTCGCCGAGATAGGCGCCAGCCTCCACCTCGATCAGGTCATAGAGACGCGCGGGCGCCCAGCGATCAGCGGTGATCTGGTCATGGGCGCGGGCCAGCGCATGGACGCGGCTTTCCAGCGTGCCGATGAACTGGTCGACCGACATGGCGCTGTCGCGGGTCTGGGAAATCAGGCCACGGATCAGCGCGAGGATGTTGCGGACACGGTGGTTGAGTTCCGCGATCAGCAATTCCTGCTTCTCATGCGCGCGTTGCCGTTCCTCGTCAGCGGAATCGGACAGGCGCAGGATGACTTCCAGCAGCGCCGTGCGCAGCGCTTCGGCGACGCGCAGTTCGGCTGGCATGAAGGCGACGGCCGTGCCCTTCACCAGTTCCGACCATTCCTCGAAACTCTTGCGCGGGGTCAGGCGCGGGCCGTTGGGGCCATATTCGATATGCTTGTCCTGCTTGCCGGCCCAACGGACCGAGCGCAGCTGTTCGGCGCGGAACAGCACGACATAGTCGCGCGGCCGGCGCGAGATCGGAATGGCGAGCAAGCCGGCGGCGCGATCGGCATGGGCCAGCGCTTCCGGCATGATGCGGGCGATGCTGTCGGTGGTATAGACCTGGCTGGCGGCGGTGCGGTTGAGCATCGACACGATCGCGGCGAAGGACGGCTCGTCCGGGGTCAGGCCCGACAGGGTCATCTGCCCGTCGATATAGATGCCCACGCCATCGGCGGGAATCGTGTCGAAGATGATGTCGCCCAGCCAGCGGGCGTTGGACATCAGGTCATGATCCTGCGCGACGGCGGAGAGCAGCCGGTCGGCGACCTGACGGGCCTTGCCCTCATAGCTCGCCGTTTCCGCCCGCTCGCGGCCTTCCAGCATCATCGAGAAGATCTGGCCGAACAGTTCGGCGGCGCTGCGCTGCGCGAAGCTGGGCAGGCGCGGCGCATAATGGTGGCAGGCGAACAGGCCCCACAGCTTGCCATCAACGATGATCGAGATGGAGAGCGAAGCCCCCACCCCCATGTTGCGCAGATATTCGATATGGATCGGCGACACCGCGCGGGTGACGCACAGCGACATGTCGAGCGCGGCCCCGGCGGGATCGAGGGTCGGGATGACCAGCACCGGCGGCGCGTTGATATCCGCGATCACCCGGAAGATGTTGCGCATGTAGAGCGCCCGCGCCTGCGCCGGGATGTCGGAGGCCGGATAATGCAGGCCGAAGAAACTGTCGATGCCGGGACGCAGCGCCTCCGCCACCACCTCGCCATCGCCATTGTCGGCAAAGCGATAGACCATCACCCGGTCGAAGCCGGTGAGCGCCCGGACCTGGCGCGCGCCATCGCGCAGGAAGGCGGTCATGCTGTCCGCCTGCGCCAGCCGCGCGACCATCGAGCGGACCATGGAACTGGCCTCCATCTCGTCGGGCACGGCGGGTTCCGCCTCGATCACCACCAGTTGGCCGGAGAAATGGACGGCCACGTCGAAGGGCGCACCGCCCTCCACCAGCGGCAGCGAGAAGACCCGCTCCACCGAATCGGGGCCGCGCAACAGGGTGATGCGGTTGCGCAGCGTGTGGATCGCATCGGCGGTGAAGAGCGCGCTGATCGGCTGGCCCAGCATCTGGTCGGGCGCCAGGCCGATATGGTCGGCGCTATTGGTCGAGACGCGCGATACCAGCCAGTCGGCCGTCAGGGCGACAAGAAAGCCGAACGGCTGGACCGTGCCAAGCACATGGATCGGCTCGCGATCGCAATTATTGATGTCGACGGTAAAGCCCTGCACGTCCGGGCTGGTCACATCAGTCACAGGCGACCTCCCGTTCGGCGCGCGCGCCGGCTTCGAACAGGGTGAAGGCCGTCCGGGCGCCGGCGATCGCATCGTCCAGCCAGGCTGCATCGCCCTCAGCCGCGGCGTCGTCCAGTTGCTGCTGGAAGGCGACCCAGCCGCCCTTGCCGTGAACGGCGGACAGATAGGCGCGGGGCAGATCCTGCGCGACCTGGCGCGCAAGCATCGCGCCGCCCAGGCGCGATCCTTCGAGCGCATAAAGCAGGCCCCAACGAAAGCCGTCGCCGCCCGTGGACGGCATAGGCAACGGAGCAGGCATGGCATCGCCCAGCGTCGCCAGATCCTGCGCCATCAGTGAGAGGCGCGGCGAATCGGGCTGTGCGGCCGGTTCGAGTGTGGCCAGCGCGCGGGCATGGGCGCGCAGGAAGGCACGATAATCTGGCGCGGAAGCGAGCGAAAAATGGGAAAACAGGTCATCGACCCGTTGATGGCTCTCCATCGTCGCGGCGCGCAGGGCCTGTCTTATGCGGCCGGCATCGGCGGTTCTTATCACCCGTTGGTCCTAATGGTTGTTTGTCGGCACTGCACTGATCTGGATCAGCTTTGCGCCGAACAGCCCATTTACCGGGCTTTTCCGATGCAAGATGGTGGGATGGATGGAATGATCGAGATTGTCCATTGTTACGGGACAGAATCTTTCAAATCGCTGACAGAAGAGTTCAGCATCGCGACATCGCCATCCGCGTAGAGATGCGGCATGAAGGGAACAGATGGTTCCCGCACGAGGAATCGGAACGATGCTGAGGAAATGGATGCTGGCCGGCCTGATGGGTGCGACGCTGCTGGGCGGCGTGGCACCGGCCTATGCCCAGCGTGGCGACAATGGCGGCGGTCCGCGCGGCGAGCGTGGCGCAGGCAATCCCGGAAACCGGGGCGGCGACATGCGCGGGCCCCAGGGCGGCACCCGCTGGCAGGGTGGCGGTGATCGCGGCAATGGCAATGCTGGCGGACGTCCGCAAATGGCGGTGCCCGCACAGCGCTGGCAAGGCGGCCCCGAGCGGGTAAGCCGGCCGGACCAGCGGCCCGATCAGCGCGCTGATCGCCCGAATGGCAATTGGCAGCGTCCCGGCAATCCGAACCCCGGCATGCAGCCGACCGATCGTCCCGATGGGCGCGGCGATGGGCGCAGGGTAGACGCGCGGCCGGATAGTCGCGCCGACTGGAATCGGCAGGTCTGGGACCGCGATCGCAACGGGAACGACCGGGATCGCAACGGTCGTGACTGGAATGACCGCAATCGCGACGGCCGCCCCGACGATCGGCGCTGGAGCGACAATGACCGGCGCGGCGATCGCCCCGGCTATCCGGGCAACTGGAACAATGATGGCCGCCGCTATGACGATCGCACCCGTTGGGCCGACCAGCGCCGCTGGGACAATGGCTGGCGCCAGGATCGGCGTTATGACTGGTATGGCTATCGCAGCCGCTATGGCGACCGTTACCGCATGGGCCGCTATTATGCGCCGTCGGGCTGGAATTATGGCTATCGCAGCTTCTCGATCGGCGTGTTCCTGTCGGGTCCGCTCTATGGCAGCAATTACTGGCTGAACGATCCCTATTATTACCGCCTGCCGCCCGCCTACGGCACGATGCGCTGGATCCGCTATTATGACGATGCGCTGCTGGTCGATATCCGCGACGGCTATGTCGTCGACGTGATCCGCAACTTCTTCTGGTGACAGCCTCCTGAACTGGCCTTCAGGACACTGGGTCCGGTGCGACACCGCACCGGACCCTTTTTCATTGCGTGGCGCCGGCCGGAAATGGCAGGGAGGCGGCATGAACGAGATAGTGGATGATGGCGGCACCGCGTCGCCCGCCCGCGCCGCGATCGGCGATCGGGTGCGCGAGAAACTGAACCGCAACCCGCTGGTCAGCCGCATCGACAGCCCCCATCTGGAAATCTATGGGCGGCAGGATTTCCTGGGCGCCGAAGAATGCGCGGTGATGCGCGCGATCATCGACGCCGGCGCCCAGCCATCGACTTTGTTCACCGGGCGGGAAAATGCCGATTATCGCACCAGCCACAGCTGCAATCTCGACCGGGAAGACCCGCTGGTCCATGCGATCAGCGCCCGCATCTGTGCGATGACCGGGCTGGAGCCCGACCATGGCGAGACATTGCAGGGGCAGCGTTACACCCAAGGCCAGGAATATAAGGTCCATTGCGACTATTTCCCGGTCAATGCCAGCTATTGGCCCGAGATGCGCAAGACCGGCGGCCAGCGTAACTGGACGGCGATGATCTATCTGTCGCCGGTCGAGGGCGGGGGCGAGACCCATTTTCCACGCTGCGAATTCATGGTGCCGCCGATCGAGGGGATGATCCTGATCTGGAACAACCTGAAGCCCGACGGCGCGCCCAACCCCTATAGCCTGCACGCCGCCCGGCCGGTGGCGCAGGGCACCAAATATGTCGTCACCAAATGGTTTCGCGAACGCCCCTGGGTTCGCTGACCCAAAACGTCGCGCGCCATTACACTTTGCGACATAAATGACTGGTTCCTGACAGCGCCGTTCCCGGACGGTTCAGCGAATCCACTCCATATTCAACATGTTGGTAAGGGAACCTGCCCCGCTTGAAGCGGTTGGAAGCGTCCCCGAGCCTCCAGATTGATGGGAGTAGAAATATGCGCAAGATCATCATCCTTGGCCTTCTTGCGGCCACCGTCGTCCCCAGCGTCGCTTCCGCCCAGTCCTATGGCGAAGCCCGCCGCAGCGAGCAGCGGCTGCGCGAAGACCAGCGCGACCTGCGCGCGGCCCAGCGCTATGGCGATCGCCGCGATGTGAAGGAAGCCCGTCGCGACGTCCGCGACTCCCGCCAGGAAGCGCGCGAAGACTGGCAGGATTATCGCCGCAGCCATCGCGACGTCTATCGCGGCGGCAACTGGAATGCGCCCTTCCGCTATTCGCGCTGGAATGCCGGCGCCCAGCTTCGCCCGGCTTATTATAGCTCGCGCTATTATATCGCCGATCCCTATCGCTATCGCCTGCCGCGCCCGGCCGCCAATCAGCGCTGGGTCCGCCACTATAATGACGTGATGCTGGTGAATGTGCGCACCGGCCGGGTGATGACCGTCCATCGCGGCTTCTTCTGGTAAGCCGATCGAAACAGGAAAGGCCCCGGACAGCGATGTCCGGGGCCTTTCTTTACCCCCTTGGCCGCGCCCCCCGTTTCCGGGCTGGCGCGGCCGATGCCGTGCCAGGCACGCCATCAGTCCGAAAGGGGGGTGGACCGTTCGCGAAACGCCCTGCGCGCGCGATGGTTCCCGCGCTTCGTTCCGATCAGGCGGCGAGTGCCTGCGCAATCAGCTTGCGGCTGTTGTCGATGCCGTAGAGCGCGATGAAGCTGCCCATGCGCGGCCCTTGATCGGCGCCCAGCAGCGTCTGGTAGAGCGCCTTGAACCAGTCGCGCAGTTCGGCGAAGCCAAAGGCTTCATCCTTGCCGATGGCATAGACGATATTCTGGATATCCTCCGCGCTGGCATCGGCCGGCAAGGCGGCCAGTTCTTCGTCCAGCTGACGCAGTGCGGCCGCTTCATTGGCGTGCGGCGCGCGGCGCTGGAGCGTCGGCGCGACGAAATCGCGATGATAGGCGAGCGCATGGCCGATAAGCGCGTCCAGTTCCGGATAGGTTTCCGCGCTGGCGCCGGGGACATAATTCTGCAGATAGCTCCACACCTGCTCACGACTGGCATCGCCCATCACGCCGACCAGATTAAGCAACAGGCCGAAGGTTACCGGCAGCTCGCCCTGCGGCAGCTTGCCATCATGGATATGATGGACCGGGTTGCCCAGCTGCTGCTCGATCGCCTGCTTGGGATAATTGCCGCGGAACTGCCAATATTCGTCAACCGCGCGCGGGATCACGCCCATGTGCAGTTGCTTGGCCTTCTTGGGCTCGCGATAGGCGTAGAAGGCCAGGCTTTCCTGCGGGCCATAGGTCAGCCACTGCTCTAGGCTGAGGCCATTGCCCTTGGATTTGGAGATCTTCTCGCCCTTTTCGTCGAGGAACATCTCGTAGTTGAAGCCCTCGGGTGGGCGGCCGCCGAGCGCGCGACAGATCTTCGACGACTGGGTGACCGAATCTATCAGATCCTTGCCCGCCATTTCATAGTCGACGCCCAGCGCATACCAGCGCATCGCCCAGTCGACCTTCCATTGCAGCTTGGCACCGCCGCCCAGGATCGACTGTTCGATCGTCTCGCCCCCAGGAACGGAAGTGTCCACGAAGCGAACGATACCAGCCTCGGCATCGACCACCTCGACCGGAACCTGCAGCACGATGCCGCTCTTGGGGCTGATCGGCAGCACCGGCGAATAGGTCGCCTGCCGTTCCTTGCGCAGGGTCGGCAGCATGATGTCCATGATCGCCTGATAACGGCGCAGCACCTGGCGCAGCGCTTCGTCGAAGGCGCCGGCCTGATAGCGTTCGGTGGCCGAGACAAATTCATACTCAAAGCCGAAGCTGTCGAGAAATTCGCGCAGCATCGCGTTATTGTGATGCGCGAAGCTTTCATATTTTTCGAACGGATCGGGCACCTGAGTCAGCGGCTTGCCCAGATAGTCGGCCAGCATCGCCTGGTTCGGCACATTGTCCGGTACCTTGCGGAAGCCGTCCAGATCGTCGCTGAACGCCACCAGCCGGGTCGGGATGTCCGACAGCGCGTGGAAGGCGTTGCGGACCATGGTGGTGCGCAGCACTTCGTTGAAGGTGCCGATATGCGGCAGGCCCGACGGGCCATAGCCGGTCTCGAACAGGATATGGCCTTTCTCCGGCGCGCCATTGGGGTAACGCTTGAGAAGCTTGCGCGCCTCCTCATAGGGCCAGGCCTTGGACGCGTTCGCGGCGGTGCGGAGAATGTCGGATATGGTCATGATGCCAAAGCCCCTACCGCCGCGGGGGCCGAAAGGGAACGGCTTTTGGAGGCAAAAACGCGTTAAACCGGGCTTCATATTTAGATTTTGTTCACCCTGTTCCTCCATGGTCTGGTCATATGGAGGCTCCCATGCAGACACCCCGCAGCCGCGAACGGATTCCCGTCGACATCGCGATCACCATCACGACCGTGCTCGACAGCCTGGAAGGGACGATCGTCGATCTGAGCGCGGGCGGCGCGCAGGTCGTCGGCTGTTCGCTGCCGACCGGAAGCCAGTGTCAGCTGGATATTGACGGCTATAGCGTGTTCGGCACGGTGCGCTGGTCGGAAGAGGACCGGATGGGCATCCGTTTCCCCTATATCCTGACCGAAGGGCCGTTGTTCGAGCAGCTGGAAATGGCGCGCCTGGCCCGCCGCGCGCCGGTGGCGTTCCAGCCCCGACCGGCAGCGCCCGCCTTCGTCTATTCCGGCCCCATGGGTTTTGGCCGCCGGACCAGTTGATCGGCGCATTTCGGTTTCCCTTTTGTTCGCCTTGCCCTAAGCCGGGCGGGTGATCGATCCTGCTGTCCTGCCCGCCCTCCATGCCAGCCATGGCGGCATCTGGCTGCGCGAAGGCAGCCGCACCATGGGCGTCGCCAAGGGGCAGGCCATTGCCCGCACCGCCGAGACGCCGACGCTGCTGCTCAATGCACCGTTGACCGGCCAGCGGCTGGGCTATCCCGATCTCAACGGCCTCGACCTGCTGGAACTCTGGGCCTTCGTCCATCCCGCGCGCTTCCTGGTGCCCACGCCCAAGGGGCTGGCCGAGGCGCTGGACCTGCCGCAGCCGGGACAGGAAGGCGATATCCCGGCCCTGTTGCAAATGGCGGCGCGCGCGCTGCTCGACCGGCTCGATTCCCCGGAATGGAAAGAAAGAGAGGGTGGCTGGACTGCGGCGCAGGCGCTGCACCGGCTGCGCTGGCCCTGGTCGCCGCTGGTCGCGCCGCGCATCAGCCGCCCGGCCGAGGCGGAACGCTGGCTCTTTTCCAAGCTGCCCGAATGGGAAGAAGCCGCGCCCCGCCCTACCCCGCGCACCGTCGCGATGGAGGAGGAGGCCGTGCTGGCGCGGCTCGACAGCCTGACCGGACCGAGCGCCGAACCCCGCCCCGGCCAGCGCGCCTATGCCGCCGCCGCGATGGAGGCTTTTCGCCCGCGCACGCATCGCGACCAGCCCAATATGCTGCTGGCGGAAGCCGGCACCGGCATCGGCAAGACGCTGGGCTATCTCGCCCCCGCCTCGCTCTGGGCCGCGCAGGCGCAGGGCACGGTGTGGATATCCACCTATACCAAGGCGCTGCAACGCCAGCTCGACCGGGAATCGCTGCGCCTGTTCCCCGATCCGGCGACCGCCGCGCGACGCGTGGTGGTGCGCAAGGGGCGGGAAAATTATCTCTGCCTGCTCAATCTGGAAGATGCGTTGCAGGGCGGCTTTGCCGGCCGCGCCGCCATATTGGCGCAACTGGTCGCGCGCTGGGCCGCCTTCTCCAAGGATGGCGACATGGTCGGCGGCGACCTGCCCGGCTGGCTGCCCATTCTGTTCCGGCGCAACGGCTCCACCGCGCTGACCGACCGGCGCGGCGAGTGCATCTATGCCGGCTGCCCGCATTACCGGAAATGCTTCATCGAACGGTCGGCGCGGGCATCGGCCGAGGCGGACATCGTCATCGCCAATCATGCGCTGGTGATGATCAACGCCGCGCGCGGCCGCGAGACCGGGCAGCGCCCGCAGCGCATCGTCTTCGACGAGGGCCATCACCTGTTCGACGCCGCCGATTCGACCTTTTCGGTTGCGCTATCGGGGCAGGAGGCGATCGAACTGCGGCGCTGGGTGATGGGACCGGAAGGCGGATCGCGCGGCCGCCGCCGGGGCCTGGCCGCGCGCCTGTCGGACCTTGCCAGCTATGACGAGGAAGGGGGCGAGGCGATCCGCACCGCGGTCGAAGCCGCCCGCGCTTTGCCCGCCGATGATTGGCTGAAGCGCATCCTGGCCGGCGAGCCTTTCGGTCCGCTGGAGGAATTGCTCGCCACGGTGCGCGGCACCGTTTTCGCGCGCGCCGCCGACAGCGGCGAGGCGGATGCCGGCTATGGGCTGGAAACCGAACTGGCCGAACCCGATGGACCGCTGGTTGAGGCGGCACAGGAAGCGGCGATCGCGCTCGATGCGCTGTTGAAGCCGCTTGTCCGCCTGTCCAAGCGGCTGGAAGCGGTGCTGGAGGATGCCCCCGATTGGCTCGACGGCGCGGCGCGGGCGCGGATCGAAGGGGCGATCGGATCGCTCGGCTGGCGCCGCGACCTGATCAGCGCCTGGCTGGCGCTGCTGGCGCGGATCGGCGGCCCGGCCGACCCCGATTTCGTCGACTGGATGACCGTCGACCGGGTCGAGGGGCGCGAATATGATATCGGCCTGCACCGCCACTGGCTCGACCCGACCCGGCCGCTGGCCGAGGCGGTGCTGCAACCCGCGCAGGGCGTGATCGTCACTTCCGCCACGCTGAAGGGTGGTGGCGACTGGTCCAATGCCGAAGCCCGCAGCGGCGTCACCCACCTGCCCCACAGCGCCGAGCGGTTCGAGGCGGCCAGCCCGTTCGACTATCCCGATCGCGCCGAAGTGCTGATCGTCACCGACATCAAGCGCGGCGACATCGCCGCCATGTCGGGCGCCTATGCCCGGCTGATCGAGGCATCGGGTGGCGGCACGCTGGGCCTGTTCACCGCGATCCGGCGGCTGCGGGCGGTGCATGCGCGCATCGCCGACCGGCTCGCCCGCGCCGGCCTGCCGCTCTATGCCCAGCATGTCGATCCGATGGATACCGGCACATTGGTCGATATCTTCCGCGACGATCCGCGCGCATCGCTGCTGGGCACAGATGCGCTGCGCGACGGCGTCGACGTGCCCGGCCATTCGCTCCGGCTGGTGGTGATGGAGGGCGTGCCCTGGTCCAAGCCGACCGTGCTGCATGCCGCCCGGCGCCTAGCGGGGGGTGGCAGCGCCTATGACGACCGGCTGATCCGGGCGCGGCTGGCGCAGGCGTTCGGCCGGCTGATCCGCCGCGCCGAGGACAAGGGCAGTTTCGTGATCCTGTCCGCCGCCATGCCGAGCCGACTGCTGAGCGCCTTCCCGCCCGGCACGCCGATCCGCCGGCTGACGCTGGACGAGGCGATCATCGCCGTCAGCGCAAAGATGCAGGCGCGGGACATGCAGGACGCTGGTCTTGGCGACCGAACAAGGTTAGGGCATCAGGGAAGCGAACCCGGCATGCGGTGACCCGACAGGGCACGGCGCCTTTGTTTTCTGCGTTTTTGCGAGTCGGCCGGAGATACCCGCCGCGACAAGGCGCGAGGAGCTGGAGCGAGAATGAAGCGGTTGACCCTGTTGCGCCATGCCAAGTCCGATTGGGACGATCCGGTCGCGCGGGATTTCGACCGGCCGCTCAATCGCCGGGGGGAAAAGGCCGCGCTGCTGATGGGCCAGTTCGCCGCGCGCAAGGATATGCGGTTCGACCTGCTGATCGCCTCCCCCGCTGCCCGCGTCGTGCAGACGCTCGACACCTTCTTCACCGGTTATGGCGAAACGCTGGACGCGCGCTGGGACCGGCGCATCTATCTGGCCTCTGCCCCGACCCTGATCGACGTGCTGCGCGATTTGCCGGACGAGGCGGACAGCGTGCTGATGGCAGGGCATAATCCCGGTTTCGAGGAACTGATCCTGAGCCTGGTCCCCGATGATCGCGCCAATCCGCTGCGCGAGGATGTGGAGATCAAATTTCCGACCGCCAGCATAGCGGTGATGGATCTCGCCATCGACCAGTGGGACGCGACGACGGACAAGTGCGGCACATTGCTGAGCTTCACCCGCCCCCGCGACCTGGACCCGGCGCTGGGGCCGGGATCGCGCTGAGCTTGACCACGCCGATTCACTGGCGGCCGGCTGTCGCCTCCGACGCCGCCGCATTGGCGATATTGGGCGGCGCCACCTTTCTGGCCAGCTTTGCCCATGACCATCCCGGCGAGGCGCTGGTCGCCCATATCCGCAAGGCGCATGGCGAGGACTATTATCGTGCAGCCCTCGCCGATCCGGCCCAGACGATCCTGATCGGCGAGACGCCATTGGGCGCGCCGGTGGGCTATGCACTGATCACGCCGCCCGACCTGCCGGTACCGACCGACGACCGGGCGGATGTCGAACTCAAGCGCATCTATCTGCTGAGCGGATGGCAGGGCGGCGGCAATGGCGATGCGCTGATGGCGCTGGTGCTGGCGGAGGCCCGGCGACGCGGCGCTCGCCGGCTGCTGCTGGCCGTCTATCCACAGAATGATCGGGCGCGGCGCTTCTATGCCCGGCATGACTTTGTCGAGATCGGCGAACTGACCTTCATGGTCGGGGACGTGCCGTTCCGCGACCTTGTCTATGCCCGGACGCTCTGAGCGGGATCAGCGACCCAAGGCGCGCGCCAGATCGGCCCGGATGGCTTCGAGCCGGGCGATCAGGTCCGGCTCCGGCGTCGCGGCGGGCAGCGGATCGACCGCTATGTCGTCCGTGCCATCGGCCAGCGCCTTCTGCGCGCCCTTGACCGTGAAGCCCTCGACATTGAGCAACTGGTTGATGCGCCGTGCCAGCGCCACATCGGCAGGACGATAGTAGCGCCGGTTGCCCGATCGCTGGAGCGGACGCAATTGCGGAAAGCGGGTTTCCCAATAGCGCAAAATATGTTGGGCAAGACCCAGCTCTGTCGCCAGTTCGCTGATGGTCAGAAATGCGCCCTCGGCCTTTTCCATGGGCGCGATGTTGCACCCATAGTCCCGTAAAGGTCAACTACGGTAAATATACGCCAATATTACAAAAGCTGACCGAATTGCCTCAGGTCGAGGCAACGCGGTCCCGCATCGTCTGGCTCGCGCGGAATGTGAGCACCCGGCGCGGCTCGATCGGCACCTCGATCCCGGTCTTCGGGTTGCGCCCCATGCGCTCATTCTTGTCGCGCAGGACGAAGGTACCGAAACTCGAAATTTTCACATTTTCGCCGCGCTCCAGCGCAGTCGACATATGTTCCAGGATCGATTCGACCAGTGCCGCCGCTTCCGCGCGGGACAAGCCAATGTGACGATTGACGCTCTCCGCCAGATCAGCGCGGGTCAGTGTGCCAGTGCCGGTCATCGCAAATCCCCAATGTGCCCCCCTGCATCATCTGCCAGGGCAAATGATTGCGACACAAATGTGATGCATGTTGGGTGATTCGGCAAGCAGGTCAGATACGTAGGGGAGATCGTTTCGCCGCCGTATCAGACCCGCAGGACGCAGGCGCCCCAGGTGAAGCCACCGCCCATCGCTTCCAGCACGATCAGATCGCCGGCCTTGATCCGGCCATCTCGGGTCGCCGCGTCCAGTGCCAGCGGCACCGAGGCGGCCGAGGTGTTGGCATGCTGGTCGACGGTGACGACGACCTTGTCCGGGGACAGTTTGAGCTTGCGCGCGGTCGCGTCGAGAATCCGGGCATTGGCCTGGTGCGGCACCAGCCAGTCGATGTCGGCGGGCGTCATCTCCGCCATCGCCATCACTTCCTTCAGAACGGTGGCGAGATTCACCACCGCATGGCGGAACACTTCCTGCCCCTTCATGCGGACCTTGCCCACGGTCTGGGTGGTCGAAGGACCGCCATCGACATAGAGAAGCTGGTTGTGGCGGCCATCGGCATGAAGTTTGGCGGCGAGGATGCCACGCTGGCCTTCCGCGCTTTCCTCCGCGCCGAGCACGACGGCGCCGGCACCATCGCCGAACAGCACGCAGGTCGCGCGGTCTTCCCAATCAAGGATACGGCTGAAGGTTTCCGCGCCGATCACCAGCGCGCGCTGCGCCGCGCCCGAGCGGATCATCGAATCGGCGACCGTCATCGCATAGAGGAAGCCCGAGCAGACGGCGGCGACGTCGAAGGCGACGCAATCATCGATGCCGAGCGCAGCCTGCACCAGCGTGGCGCTGGCTGGGAAGGTCTGGTCCGGGGTCGCGGTCGCCAGGATGATGAGGTCGATATCCTGCGCGGCGAGGCCGGCGGCCTCCAGCGCGCGCTTCGCGGCGTCGGTCGCCAGCGTGGTCGTGGTCTCCCCCTCGCCGGCGATATAGCGGGTGCGGATGCCGGTCCGCTCGACGATCCATTCGTCGCTGGTGTCGACGGTCTGCGCCAGTTCCGCATTGGTGACGACGCGTGCGGGCAGGGCCGAGCCCGTGCCCAGGAGAACGGATCGACGCATCACTTGACGGGCAGCTCCAATTTGGACGCGACGGCGGACAGATCCTGCACCCCGGCCATGTCGGCGGCGATGCGTCGCGTGATATCCTCTTCCAGCAGGCGGGCGGCGACATGCACCGCATTGGCCACGCCCTTGGCATCGGCGCTGCCATGGCTTTTCACCACGACCCCGTTGAGGCCGAGGAAGACGGCGCCATTATGATTGTTGGGATCGAGATGATGCTTGAGCAGGTGCATCGCCGGCTTCGAGATCAGGAAGCCGATCTTGGACCGCAGCGAGCTGGAGAAGGCGCGGCGCAGCAGGTCGGCGACGAAGCGGGCGGTGCCCTCGGCCGTCTTGAGCGCGACATTGCCCGAGAAGCCGTCGCACACGATCACGTCGGTTTCGCCGCGGCCGATCTTGTCGCCTTCGGTAAAGCCGTCGAACGAGAATGGCAGGGTGTCGGCCGCGCGCAGCACGGCGGCGGCGTCACGAATCTCGTCCGTGCCCTTGAGCTCTTCGGTGCCGATGTTGAGCAACCGAACGCGCGGCCGCTCCAGATCGAGGGCGATACGGGCATAGGCCGCACCCATCACCGCGAACTGGACGAGATTGCGCGCATCGCACTCGGTATTGGCACCAAGGTCGAGCATGACGACATCATTGTCGCCAAGGGTCGGCAGCATCGCTGCCAGCGCAGGCCGATCGACACCGGGCATCGTGCGCAGCGCCAGCTTCGCCATCGCCATGAGCGCACCGGTATTGCCGGCGGAAACCGCCGCACCGGCATCACCCGACTTCACGGCGTTGATCGCCATGCTCATCGAGCTGCTCTTCTTGCGAATCGCGACGCTGGGCTTGTCCGTGCCCTCGACGATCGTATCGGAATGCACGACTTCCGACGCCGCCCGCAAATTGGGGTGGTTGTCGAGAGCCGCCTTGATCCGGGTCTCGTCGCCGAAAAGGGTGAAGCGGAGTCCTTCGTGCCGGCGACGGGCAAGCGCAACGCCTGCCATCATCACCCGCACGCCTTCATCCCCGCCCATCGCGTCAATTGCGATTCGCGGTTGGCTGGACACTGAGATCACCCCTTTGCGGAGATCGAAAAAGTCTTACGCCCCGACGGCGATAACTTCGCGGCCGTTATAATGGCCGCACGCGTCGCACAGATTGTGGGGACGCTTCAGTTCACCGCAGTTCGAGCATTCCTGGAATGCTTCGACGCGCAGCGAATCGTGGCTGCGACGCATGCCACGCTTGGACGGGGAAGTTTTCCTTTTGGGGACAGCCATGTCGGCACCTGTTTCCGTAATTAAATCTGGTTATGCGACTGGCCGGTTTCCAAATGAGACGCCGACGGCACGGGTGCCGCAGACCATGCGGCCCGGTTGATCGCGAAGCCCTGCGCCTATAGCCGTTTTTGCAGATGGTGCAAGTCCTTCCTTGCCCGCCGGCCCGCCCCGCCTATGGTGGCGACCCGTCGAATAGGGGGATGCCCATGTTGTTGCCGATCACGCTTACACTGGCTGCGGCCTGTGCGCTCATCAATTTCTGGCTGGCGGTGCGCTGCGCGCGAATCCGCGTGGGCGCGAAGCTTCTGCACGGCGACTCGGGGAATATGCTGCTGGCGCGGCGGATGCGGGCGCACGCCAATTTCATCGAATATACGCCGATCGTGCTGATTCTCTTCGGCCTGATCGAAATGGCGATCGGCGCGCCGCTGTGGCTGTGGATCGGGGCGATGATCTATGCGCTGGCGCGAATCGCCCATGGCTTTGGCATGGACGCGGACAAGCCGACGGTCTGGCGCGCGGGCGGCGCGCTGCTGACCTGGATCGTGATGCTCGGCCTGGCGGTGGCGGCGCTCTATGTCGCCTATGGCGCGACTCGCGCCGTGCCTGCCCCGCCGGCGATGGCCCGCGTCTAACCGAGAACGGAGTCGGCCACATAGGGATTGGTCCGCCGTTCATAGGCGAAATTGCTCATCTCGCCATGGCCGGGGACGAAGGCGGTCTGGCCGCCGAGCGGCCAGAGCTTGCCGGTGATCGCATCGATCAAGTCCTGATGATTGCCGCGCGGGAAGTCGGTGCGGCCGATCGAGCCCTTGAACAGCACGTCGCCCACGATCGCGAGCTGGCTCGGCGCATGGTGGAAGACGACATGGCCCGGCGTGTGGCCAGGGCAATGATAGACGTCGAAGGTTAGATTGCCGACCGTCACCTGGTCGCCATCGACCAGCCAGCGATCCGGCTCGAAACGCTCACCCGGAATGCCCCAGCGTTCGCCATCCTGCGGCAGCCGGTCGATCCAGAAGCGATCCTCCTCATGCGGCCCTTCGATCGGGACATCGAGGTCGCGGGCCAGCATGCCGGCCTGGCCGCAATGGTCGATATGGCCATGGGTGACGAGGATCTTCTCGATCGTGACGCCATGCTGCGCCGCCGCCTTCTTCAGCACCGGCAGGTCGCCGCCCGGATCGACAAAGGCGCCGCGCATCGTTTCCGTACACCAGAAGAGGGTGCAGTTCTGCTGCAGCGGGGTAACGGGGATCAGGGCGGCTTTGAGCGGCGGCGTGGTCATGGCGCTGATGTGGCGAAGCGGCGTGGCGAGCGCAAGGGCGTCCGCACCGGAGCGATAGCCATCGCTTGCGAGAAAAAGGGCGAGCTGCAAAACAGGGGATATGGCGATAGCAGCGATCGTACTGGCAATATTAGTGGCAGCACTGGGCAGCGCTATCGTTCTTAGCCGTCGCTGGAACGCAGCCATCGGCATATTGGGCGGGCTGGCTATAGGGATCATATGCTGGGCCAGCATTTCGGCGGCTATGTTCTATTGGTTCATCGTCGGCTGACGCCAGGCCCACAGCGCTGAATGGATCCCGAAACGAGTTCGGGATGACGCCGTTTAGGATTCCCCTACCCTAGCCCCTCGGCCGCGAAGGGTTCGGCGAGGCTGATGCTGTCGAGTACCTTGGCGGTTTCGTCGCGCACGCGCAGCATCACCCGGTGCAGGCGACATTCGCTTTCGGGCAGGCAGTTGGTGCAGCTTTCATGGGCGAAGCGGCTGGCGCACGGGGTGAGCGCAAGCGAGCCGCGGGTCAGGCGCACGATGTCGCCATAGCTGATGTCGACCGGCGCCAAGGCCAGCCAATAGCCGCCGTCGCGGCCGCGCTGGGTCGCCACCAGCCCTTCGCGCGACAATTCGGACAGGATCACCGTCAGGAATTTCGCCGGGATATTCTGGCGCGTCGCAATCTCGTTGAGGGGCACGGGCCCCTGGCGATAGCGGTCGGCAAGATGCTGGAGCGCGCGGATGGCGTAACGGGTCTTCTGGGACAGCATGGTCTGTTCGTTATTCGCCTGCGGCCCGGCTTTGGCAAGTCGAGCCGCAGGGTAGAGAAGGGAAAATCCGCTTTAATTTATGCGATGTTGCCGATCAGGGCTGCGTGCTGCTCAGAGCGTCGCGCGCCTGCCTGGGGAAATCGCTGAAAATGCCGTCGACGCCGGTCGCGGCGATCGCCTGGACATAGCCGGCAAAGTCGCCCCGCCCCTGCGGATCGTCCGGCCGCTTATACTGGTCGGGCAGGAAGCTGTTTTCCATCCGCAGCGTCCAGATATGAACCTGAAGCCCGGCATCATGGGCGCGACCGACCAAAGCCGTCGCCCCTTCGGGCGCCAGCACCATGGCAGCGGACGGGCCGAGGCCGGTGGCATAGCCGGCAATCGCCTCCAGCCCGGAGACGCTCATCATGTCGGCATAGCTGGTGCCGGGTTCATCGGCGGGGCCGCCTTCGGCATCGACGAGCTGGATGAGGCGCAGCCGGGTCGCTTCATGCAGGGCCTTGAGATTGCCGACCTCGAACGACTGGATGAAGACCGGATCGTCGGCATTGGTATAGCCATATTTGCCGAGCAGATCGAGCAGCGCCTGCTGGTGCGGCAGGCCGATGCCGGCGAAATAGCTGGGATGCTTGGTTTCGGGATAAAGGCCGATGCGACGATGCTGCTCCGCTTCCTTGGCGCGGACCAGCTTCAATATCTCCTCGAAGGTCGGGATGAGATAGAGGTCGTTGAAGCGGACATTAGCCGGGCGCAGATCAGGCAGGCGTTCGCGCGCCCGCAAGGTGCGCAGTTCGGCGAGGGTAAAATCCTCGGTGAACCAGCCGGTCATTTCTATGCCGTCGATCGTCTTCGTCGTCTTGCGATCGACAAATTCGGGATGGTCGGCGACGTCGGTGGTGCCGCCAATCTCATTTTCGTGCCGGGCGACCAGCACGCCATCCCTGGTCAGGACCAGATCCGGCTCGATATAGTCGGCGCCCTGATCGATCGCCCGCTCATAGCTGGCGAGCGTATGTTCGGGCCGCTCTCCGCTGGCACCGCGATGCGCGATGATCAGCGGGTCGGCGGCCCGGACGGCGGAAAGGGGGAGCAGGCCCATCATCAGCAATGCCCCGATGCCCAGCAGCCCCCGTCCGATCACGCCATCACGCCTTTCAGCGCGTTTTCATAGGTCGTCGCCTTGAAGCCGACGACCGTGCCCTTGCCAGTGTCGAGGATCGGGCGCTTGATCATCGAGGGGTTGGTGATCATCAGCAGGATCGCCTTGTCCGCGTCGATATGCGCCTTGTCCCCCGCGTCGAGCGCCTTGAAGGTGGTGCCGGAGCGGTTGAGGATGGTTTCCCAACCATGCTCCATCACCCATTCCTCCAGCTTTTCCTTGTCGACGCCGGCGACCTTATAGTCGTGGAAATTATAGGCGACGCGCTCATTATCCAGCCAGTTGCGGGCCTTCTTGATCGTGTCGCAATTCTTGATGCCGTACATGGTAATCATGATGGTTGGTCCCAGATTTTCTTTACAAGGGCGTTACCCTTTGAAGGCGGTGACTTCGATTTCGATCTTCATCTCCGGCTTGATGAGGCCAGCGACGACGCAGCTGGCGGCCGGGCGGATCTCGCCAAAGATGGGCGCGGTGGCCTTGCCCAGATCGTCCCAATAGGCAGGGTCGGTGATATAATAGGTGACGCGCACGACATCGGCAAAGGAGAAGCCGGCGTCTTCAAGCGCCTTGCCGATCACCTTGAGCGCGTTGACGCCCTGATCGACCACGCTTTCGGGCATGATCTTGGTTTCGGGATCGGTGCCGGTGGTGCCGGCAACGAAGCACCAGTCGCCCTGGACGACGGCGCGCGAATAGCCGACCTGCGCCTCGAAGGGCGAGCCGGAGGAAATGAGCTGGCGGGACATGGAGGGATTCCTGTTGCGATGCGAAAAGGATCGGGGCGAAAAGGATCGCATCGGCCTTTGCCGCCTTGGTTCCGCGCTGTCCAGTGCGTTTCCGGGCGCGCTTGCGCGGAACGGGAAAATGGGGTGATCGTTGGAGGGGGGACATGCCCCTGCAAGGAGACGCGCCATGACGATGTCCGACAATCGCCCCTTCCCCGACGAGAGTGAGGAAAATAGTGAACAGGCCGATGCCGGCACCCAGGCGAACGACGTCGCCGACGATGCGCTGGGCCGGACCAGCGACCTGAGCGAAGAGAGCGAGCATGGCGGGCGGCCCAACCCGGCGCAGATCATCCCCGACGATGTCCCCGACCTGGTCGACAAGATGAACGAGATGGACCGGTCTGGCTGGATCGACGAGGGCGCGTTCGACGGCGAGCCGCGCATGGACGACGAGGATGATGGCGAGGAGGACGAAATCCTCAACGAGGATGACGACTAGCCGCTAGGCGGGGTGCGCCTGTGCCGGCGCAAGGCCGAAATTGATCATGCCGCGCGCCATATGGCCGAGCGCTTCCGCCATGGCGTCGGCAATGTCGGGGTCGAGATCCTCCTGCAGGGCGATCGCGCAGGCCGCCGCGGTCGCCCATTGATCGGCCAGTTGCGGCGTGATCGGAAAGGCGCGGTGCAGCGACATGATGCAGGTGCCGCGCTGGAACCAGTCGCGTGGGCCGCCCAGCCAGCCGCACAGGAAGCGGGTGAGGCCGTGGCGCACGGCCGAGAGGTCGGCGGCATGAACGGCGCGCAGCTCGACATAGGCCGGGTCGCTTTCCAGCAGGTCATAGAAGCGGTTCGCGATGGCGCGGACGACCGGTTCGCCGCCGATGCGGACATAGGGGCTGGGCGGCGCGGCGGCGTTCATGCGGCAATCTCCATGGGCTGAGGCCGGCGCACCCTGCGCATCCCCTGCGCTTCCCACATTGATCCCGATCAAACGCCGGTTCGCCCCGAAATGGCGACAAGCCGGATCAGATTTAACCCTCTGTTTTTCCTGAACCTGCTAGGGGCGCGCCATGTCCAGACGCCCCGACCGATTCACCCCCGACCGCATCGACACACTCTGGCGCCGGGAGGCGGCGCGTGCCGGACAGGCGCGCTTTCGTCGCCCCGCACCCCAGCGCAGCGGCTTCAGCGGCAAGACACTGGGATTGGTGCTGGCGCTGGGGATGATGATCGGCTGGCAGGCGCCCGACTGGTGGGCGCGGCTGGCGCCCGAGATCGCGATGCCGACGGCGTCGACCGGCACCGCGCCGTCGAGCGCCAGCGCCGACCAGCTGTCGGCCGATTTCGGCTATTGCCATAGCGGCGGCGGGGCCAATTGCGTCGTCGATGGCGACACTTTCTGGTTCCGGGGCGAGAAATATCGGATCGCCGACATCGACACGCCCGAAACCCATGGGCCGCGCTGCCCGGAGGAAGGCGCGCTGGGCGCGCGGGCGACCAGCCGGTTGCAGCAACTGATGAATGCCGGCCCCTTCTCGCTGGAGATCGACGGGCGGGCGACCGACAAATATGGCCGGGCGTTGCGGATCGTGACGCGTGATGGCCAGTCGATCGGCCAGCAGCTTGTGGACGAAGGGCTGGCCCGGACCTGGGACGGGCGTCGCCACCCCTGGTGCTGAAAAAAGGGGGCGTCTTGGCCCCCCTTTCCGATCAGCGACAGCTGAGGCTGCCGCGGTCGATCTCGCGGCCGAGCAGCGCGCCGGCGCCGCCGCCGATCAATATGCCCGCCGTGTTGGAATAGCCGCGATCGAGCTGGCCGCCGATCAGCGCGCCGATCGCGCCGCCGATGATGAGGCCGGTGGTGCCGTCCGAACGGCGGCAATAATAGCGGTCGTCATAGCCGCGATAGATGCGCATGCTGCGGTCGACCCGGATCGGCGCATAGCCGCCGCGATAATAGCGGTCGGGGCGATAACGGCCGCCATAGCGCGGATCGGGCCGGTTCCAGTCATAGGCATAGACCGGCGGTCCAGGACGGCGATAGTTGCCACGGGGCGGCGGCGGGCGATGGTTGCCGGGACGGCCATATTGGAGCGGACGACCATTGCCGGGCCGGCCCGGCTGGGGCGGGCGGCCTGCCCCCGGCCGGCCGGGCTGGGGCGGCCGACCGACACCAGGGCGCGACGGCGGTCGCTGGGCATGATTGCCGCCATGGCTGGGCGGCCGATGCGCGTTGGAACCACCCGGACGGCCATGCTGGCTGCCACCGGGGCGATGATCGTTCGGCCGATGCTGGGCAGCAGCAGGCAGAGTGGAAATGGCCATCGCCCCAAGGGCGAGCGTGGCGATCATGGCCTTCAGGACATTGGCATCGCATCGGTCCTCCACTTTCCGCATCGACGGGATGCGGGTCAGAACAGTTTGCCGGGAACAATGTTGCATGATCGAAACAGAATGACGAGACCAAGCGCAGCACCCCTCCCCCGCAATAGGAAATGCTGCGCTTAACTTCGCATATTTCCCGCACATTCTGACATTTAATTTCCAACATTTGTCATTTTGGAACAAGTGAGCGTCAGAGACAGGCCCGACGCCGGACGGCAATATAGTCCGGCGGGAAGGAATAGGACAGCGCGCCCGCGACGCCCGCCCCGTGCCTTTCAGAGCGCGTTGGCGATGGCGGCGCGCTGGCTGTTGTCGAGGCCGTCCAGCGCCGCGGTCGCGGCCTGATCCGCGCCGGCCCGATCACCGCCATCGCTGCCCACGAACTGGATCGCGCTCAGCAGCACCAATATCGCCCAGAGCAGGGCCATCCAGCGGCTGGTGAAGAGGGAGCGGAGTCGGACGCCGAACATGGCGGCCGGTCTGGCATGGCGGCGGTTAAGGAAGCGTCACGCCCGCCACGTCGATCAGCCCGGCGCCGGCGGGAAGGCCGGGGCGCGGGACGGCAAGCCGGGTGGCGGGCTGGTCAGCAGCAGCCGGTCGAGCTGCGCATAGCCCAGGCAGCGATGGCAATAGGCAAAGTCGAAGGCCGTGTTGAGGATCCAGGCCTGGGTCGCGACATCCCAGGCCGCCCAGGCTTCGCGCGTAACCTGATCGCTGCCGCAGACATTGCAGACGAAGACGTAGAATGGCGGAGATGGGGGATCGACGGGGCTGGTCATGACCGGACCATAGCCCAGGGCATCGCCATTCCGGCGCGAGACTGGTCCGTTATGGACGCGATGCGGGGCGCTCCAGCAGCGCACAAAAAAGGGGAGGCGCTCCCCGCGCCTCCCCTCCCCTCGAACAGGTCGAAAGCCCTTTGCAAGCTGCCGTGATGCTGGCTGATCAGCAGCCTTAAACGCGTCAGCGCCGCGCGGGCTTGATCACAGCGCGACGCGCATGGCGCGTCGCGCTGTGATCTTATTCCGCCGCGATGCCGGCGGCCTTGAACATGTCCGGATCGCTTTCGTCGACATTGGCCGCTTCGGCGCCCTTGAGCTTCTTGCGGCGGTCGAACGCGTCCCAGACGTCGTTCCACTGGCCACGGGTCGCGCCCTTCGAATATTCGGTCGCGCGGGTTTCGAAGAAATTGGCATGCTCCACGCCGTTGAGCAGCGGGGTCAGCCAGGGCAGCGGATGCTCGTCGATCATGTAGATGGGCTTGAGGCCCAGCTGCCCCAGGCGCCAGTCGGCGATGTAGCGGACATATTTCTTGATGTCCTTGGGCGTCATGCCGGGAACCGGGCCCATTTCGAAGACCAGGTCGACGAACGCGTCCTCGATGCGGACGGTCTTCTGGCACATGTCCATGATGTCGTCCTTGACCGATGCGGTCAGGCAGTCGCGTTCCTTCACGAAGCTGTGGAACAGCTTGATGATGCCCTCGCAATGCAGGGTTTCGTCGCGGACCGACCAGGTGACGATCTGGCCCATGCCCTTCATCTTGTTGAAGCGCGGGAAGTTCATCAGCATCGCGAAGGAGGCGAAGAGCTGGAGGCCTTCGGTGAAGCCGCCGAACATCGCCAGCGTCTTGGCGATATCCTCGTCCGTGTCGACGCCGAACTGGGCGAGATAATCATGCTTGTCCTTCATCTCCTTATATTGGAGGAAGGCGGAATATTCGCTTTCGGGCATGCCGATCGTGTCGAGCAGGTGCGAGTAGGCGGCGATATGGACCGTTTCCATGTTGCTGAACGCGGTCAGCATCATCTTGATCTCGGTCGGCTTGAACACGCGGCCATACTTCTCGTGGTAGCAATCCTGCACTTCCACGTCGGCCTGGGTGAAGAAGCGGAAAATCTGGGTCAGCAGGTTGCGCTCATGATCGCTGAGCTTCTGCGCCCAGTCACGGCAATCCTCGCCCAGAGGCACTTCCTCGGGCAGCCAGTGGAGCTGCTGCTGGCGCTTCCAAAATTCATAGGCCCAGGGATATTCGAAGGGCTTGTAGACCTTGGAGGCTTGAAGAAGGGGCATATGGGTTACTCCGCGAAATCTTTTCTTCCCCTCTCCCATCGGGAGAGGGAGGGGCCCGCGCCGTCAGGCGTGGGAGGGTGAGGGCGAGAGGCGCGCCGCGATGACCGCTACGACGCCTTCGGTATTTTCCATGACCTCATGGTTCCAGAAACGCAGGATCTGATAGCCCTGGGTCTCGAAATAACGGGTTCGGACAGCATCTTGCTCAGCGCTCTCCGCATGACTTGCGCCATCGACCTCGACGACCAGCTTGCCAGAAAAACAGAGGAAATCCGCGACATAGGCACCATGGGGCACCTGGCGGCGGAATTTCACGGTCGGAAGCTGTTCACGCAAAGCACGCCAGAGACGTTTTTCAGCCTCCGTGGCGTTACGGCGGAGAATGCGGGCCTGATCCACGGCCCCTGAAGGCAGATCGCGGTAATTGCGCATCGCCCTCACCCTTCCGCCGCTGCGCGGCTCCCTCCCTCTCCCACAGGGAGAGGGAATCTGATCACTGGCAGGCGAGGCACTCGTCATAGTCGGTGGTCTCGCCGATCTCGAACTTGGGGGCGTCGATCGTGTTGTCCGCTTCCACGCCACCGGCGAAGCCGGCGCGCTGCACCGACTTGGAGCGCAGATAATAGAGCGACTTGATACCCAGTTCCCAGGCGCGGAAGTGAAGCATCAGCAGATCCCACTTCTCGACATCGGCCGGGATGAACAGGTTCAGCGACTGGGCCTGGTCGATATAGGGGGTGCGGTCGGCGGCCAGTTCGAGCAGCCAGCGCTGGTCGATCTCGAAGCTGGTCTTGTACACATCCTTTTCTTCCTGAGTCAGGAAGTCGAGATGCTGGACGCTGCCGCCACGTTCCAGGATCGAGTTCCATACGGCGCTCGAATCCTTGGCCTTTTCGACCAGCAGCTTTTCCAGATAGGGATTCTTCACCGCGAAGCTGCCCGAGAGCGTCTTGTGGGTGTAGATGTTCGCCGGGATCGGCTCGATACAGGCCGAGGTGCCGCCGCAGATGATCGAGATCGACGCAGTCGGCGCGATCGCCATCTTGCAGGAGAAGCGCTCCATCACGCCCTGGTCGGCGGCGTCGGGGCACGGCCCGCGTTCCTGCGCCAGCATCATCGACGCCTCGTTCACCTTGGCATTGATATGCTTGAAGATGCGCAGGTTCCACGACTTGGCCATGGCACCTTCGAACGGGATGCCGCGTGCCTGCAGGAAGCTGTGGAAGCCCATGACGCCCAGGCCCACCGAGCGTTCGCGGCTGGCGCTATATTTGGCGCGGGCCATTTCCGGCGGGGCGCGGTCGATATAGTCCTGCAGCACATTGTCGAGGAAGCGCATGATATCTTCCGCGAAGGTCGGGTGATCCTTCCACTGATCCCAGGTTTCCAGGTTCATCGAGGAGAGGCAGCAGACCGCCGTGCGATCCTGGCCGAGATGGTCGCGACCCGTCGGCAGAGTGATTTCCGAACAAAGGTTCGACGTCGAGACCTTGAGTCCCAGGTCGCGGTGATGCTTGGGCATCATCCGGTTCACCGTGTCGGAGAAGACGATATAGGGCTCGCCGGTGGCGAGGCGGACCTCGACCAGCTTCTGGAACAACGCGCGGGCATTGACGGTGCCGCGCACCGACTGGTCCTTGGGGCTGCGCAGGTTGAAATCACTGCCGTCGCGCACCGCTTCCATGAACTCGTCGGTCAGCAGCACACCATGGTGCAGGTTGAGCGCCTTGCGGTTGAAGTCGCCGCTCGTCTTGCGGATTTCGAGGAACTCCTCGATCTCCGGGTGGGAGACGTCGAGATAGCAGGCGGCCGAGCCGCGACGCAGCGAGCCCTGGCTGATCGCCAAGGTCAGCGAATCCATCACGCGGACGAAGGGGATGATGCCGCTGGTCTTGCCGTTGAGGCCGACCGGCTCACCGATGCCGCGCACGCTGCCCCAATAGGTGCCGATGCCGCCGCCGCGCGAGGCGAGCCAGACATTCTCGTTCCAGGTGTTGACGATGCCTTCCAGGCTGTCGTCGACCGAGTTCAGATAGCAGCTGATCGGCAGGCCGCGGCCGGTGCCGCCGTTCGACAGCACGGGCGTCGCCGGCATGAACCAGAGCTTGGAGATATAGTCATAGACGCGCTGCGCATGATCGGCATCGTCCGAATAGGCGGCGGCGACGCGGGCGAACAGATCCTGATAGCTCTCGCCGGGCAGCAGATAGCGATCGTTCAGCGTGTCCTTGCCGAATTCGGTCAGCAGCGCATCGCGCGACGAATCCGTCACGACATGAAAGCGACGCTCATGAATCTTGGACGACGCGGACTCGGTCGCCTTGCCCTTGGCAGCCTTGGGCTCGGCCTTGTCCACCAGATCCTCGATACGCTCGTCCATTACCGTCGCCACGTCGCCGTTTCCACCTTGTTCACTATCTCGAAAGTCCATGCGAGCCCCCGATTGTTCCTGTTCCGTTCGATTCGGTCCAGCGATGCCGGGGCGCACCCAGACATCATAGCATGAACCCGATCGGGCCGGGACAGAAATGGGGTCAACCGATCCGATCGCAAGGACAAAAGCCCCGTATCGCCGGAAGCAGGTCTGACAATGCAATCACAATCTATTGCGTGACCCCCTTGGTCCCGATACCACAGATAGTGCCACAGCCCCGCCGACACGCAAGAGGGTAAATGACAGTTCGGGGACTCGGTTCATCGACGCCTGGATTCGTTTCGTCGCTGACGCGCCACCCCATAGCGCAGCGACGCGCGGACTTCCAAGGGCCTTGGAAAAGACAAGGGGGGCCTATGAAATTAAAAAATAAATTTGCCTTGCCACGCAAATGCGCGCGTCGCGCGATTGGCGACAAAATCATGACATGGGGGCAGAGGCACGAACACGACCACAATCTGTTGAATCGCTGCCTTTATCGTCCCCCTGCATATCGCCGCGCGATACGCTATGATGATGGGAAGGCAGGCGAATCCATCCGCAGCGATCGGGAGGCAGGCATGATCCTCTATTACCATCCCCTCTCCTCCTATTGCTGGAAGGTGCTGATCGCCTTCTACGAAAATGGCACGCCCTTCACCCCGCGCATCCTGGAGGATGAAGCGGCCCTGGCCGAATGGCAGGCGCTCTGGCCGCTCGGCAAATTCCCCGTGCTGCACGACCCGGTGCGCGGCGCGACGATCGCGGAGGCGAGCATCATCGTCGAATATCTGGGCCGGCACGAACCCGGCACCTTCCGCCCGATCCCGGTCGATGGCGACGCGGCGATCGAGGTGCGGCTGATGGACCGGTTGTTCGACAATTATGTGATGGGGCCGATGCAGGCGCTGGTGGCCGACCGGCTGCGGCCCGCGGATGCGCGCGATCCCCATGGCGTGGCCGCCAATGTGGCGGCGCTGCGCAGCATCTATACGGTGCTGGAGAATCGGCTGGCGGGGCGGAGCTGGGCGGCGGGCGATCATCTGTCGCTGGCCGACTGCGCGGCGGCGCCCTCGCTTTATTATGCCGACAGGATCGTGCCGCTGCGCGCCGGCCATCCGATGCTGGGCGCCTATCTGAACCGGCTGGAGGCGCGACCGAGCTTTGCGCGGGTGCTGCGCGAGATGCAGCCCTGGTGGCAGAATTTTCCCTTTGCCGACGGGCCGCTTGCGTCCTGAACCGCAACCCTCTTCTGGACTCATCGTCTCAAAGGCCTATAGCCCCGCCTTGCAGGGACCTGCCGTGCAGAGGCGGGCCGCAAGAATAGGGACCAGGGTAGATGACCGTCATCAAGACCGCCGACCTCATCGAGAGCGTCGCCGACGCACTCCAGTTCATTTCCTACTATCACCCGATGGATTATATCCGGGCACTGGGTAAGGCCTATGAGGCCGAAGCCAATCCGGCGGCGAAGGACGCCATCGCCCAGATCCTGACCAACAGCCGCATGTGCGCCGAAGGCCACCGCCCGATCTGCCAGGACACCGGCATCGTCAATGTCTTCGTGAAGTGGGGCATGGAGTGCCGGCTGGACGATAATAGCCGGTCGATGCAGGAGGTGATCGACGAGGGCGTGCGCCGCGCTTACCTCAACCCGGAAAACCGCCTGCGCGCCTCGATCCTGAAGGATCCCGCCTTCAGCCGCCAGAACACCAAGGACAACACGCCCTGCGTGCTGAACGTGGAAATGGTGCCGGGCAACAAGGTGACGATCGACGTCGCGGCCAAGGGCGGCGGCTCGGAAAACAAGACCAAGTTCAAGATGATGAACCCCAGCGATTCGATCGTCGACTGGGTGCTGGAAATGGTGCCGCAGATGGGCGCGGGCTGGTGCCCGCCGGGCATGCTGGGCATCGGCATAGGCGGCACGGCGGAAAAGGCCGTGGCGCTGGCCAAGGAAAGCCTGATGGACCCGATCGACATGGGCGAGTTGAAGGCACGCGGCCCGCAGAACAAGATCGAGGAACTGCGCATCGAACTGTTCGACAAGGTCAATGCGCTGGGCATCGGCGCGCAGGGCCTGGGTGGCCTGGCCACCGTGCTCGACATCAAGATCCACGACTATCCCTGCCACGCGGCGGGCAAGCCGGTGGCGATGATCCCCAACTGCGCCGCGACCCGCCACGCGCATTTCACCCTCGACGGGTCCGGCCCGGCCTATCTGGAAGCGCCCAAGCTCAGTGAATGGCCGCAGGTCGACTGGAAGCCGAGCAAGGAAGCGATCCGCGTCGATCTCGACACGCTGACGCCGGAACAGGTGCAGGGCTGGAAGCATGGCGACCGCCTGCTCTTGAACGGCAAGATGCTGACTGGCCGCGACGCCGCGCACAAGCGGATCGCCGACATGCTGGAGAAGGGCGAGACCCTGCCGGTCGATTTCAAGGGCCGCGTGATTTACTATGTCGGCCCGGTTGATCCGGTGCGCGACGAAGTGGTCGGCCCGGCTGGCCCGACGACCGCGACCCGGATGGACAAGTTCATGGACATGATGCTGGAACAGGGTCTGGCCGCCTGCGTCGGCAAGGCCGAGCGCGGCCCGGCCGCCACCGACAGCATCGCCAAGCACAAGAGCGCCTATCTGATGGCGGTCGGCGGCGCAGCCTATCTGGTCGCGCGCGCGATCAAGGAAGCCAAGGTCGTGGGCTTCGAGGATCTGGGCATGGAAGCCATCTACGAGTTCACGGTGGAGGACATGCCCGTCACCGTCGCCGTCGATAGCGAAGGCCAGAATGTCCACCGCCTCGCCCCGCTGGTGTGGCAGGAAAAGATCAGACAAGAAAAGCTGCTCGAAGGGGCGTAAGACCGCCCGTCAGCAACTATCTAATTGATACGGATCAAGGCGGCGCGCGAGACGGGAACCCCGTTTCGCGCGCCGCATTATGTCCGGCACCCAAAGCCGGAGTTCATCCATGTCCTTCACGCAGCTCGAACCGCCCTTGCCCGTCATGATCGAAGGCAAGGGCAAAGGCTATGCCTTCGCCGTCATCGACTATGGGCAGGAGCATAATCTGATCTGGGTGACGGGCCTCAGCGACAGCGGAGAAATCTGGTGTGCGCCCAACCCGCTGGTGCGACTGCAGAGCAACTGGACAATGGGGCGCGAGCCGCATCATGAGCCCGACTGGAAGAATGTCACGCTGGCGCCGATCAAGCCGAGCTGACGAAAAAGGCGCGCCATTCCATCGGATGACGCGCCTTTTTCTTTGGCCCCTCCCCATGCTGCCCATGGGGAGGATTAACCTTAGTCTTACAGCTTGCCGCTGAGCGACACGCCGATGATGCGGGGTTCGTTGAACACCGGCGCCATGTAGTTTTCGATCACGCCCTTCATGTTCTTCTCGCCCGTGATGTTGCGGGCGAAGGCGGCGATCTCGTACTTGCCGTCCGGCGCGGTGTAGCCGATCTTCAGGCCGCCTTCGAAGTCACCCTTCGAGTAGAACTCCTTCGTCTTGTAGAGGACGAAGTTGGTGTAGCCCTGGATGTTCCAGTCGGTCGCCGCGAAGATCTTGCCACCATTGCCCAGCGGCACGTCATAACGAGCCGCGATGTTGGCAGTGTATTTCGGCGCGTTGGGCAGCGGGTTGCCGTCGATCTGGGCAAAGACGCCGCGCGCGTTGGTGACGGTCGGGTCTTCCACGGTGCAGACGACCACGCTGTTCAGCGTGCAGACCTGGGCATAGACATTCTTGTCGTTGATCTCGCTGTGCAACAGGCTGAGGCCGGCCGACAAAGTGAGATTGTCGAACGGACGCGCTTCCAGATCGGCTTCCAGACCATAGGCCTTGGCGGCGTCGGCGTTGAACAACACGCCATTGCCGTTCACGTCATTGCCGTTGAGCTGGATGTCCTTCACCTTCCAGGCGAAGCCCGCCAGGTTGAAGCGCAGGCGGTTGCCCAGCAGGTTGGTCTTGATGCCGCCTTCGTACGACATGATCGTTTCCGAATCCGCCGTGGTGAAGTCGCTGTTGAACACCGCCGAGCGGCCCTGGATGGTCGGGCCACGGAAGCCGCGCGCGACGCGGGCGTAGAGGCTGACCTCGGGGCTGACTTCATACAGGGCGCTGACGTCCCAGCTCGGTTCCTTGCCGGTCAGCTTCACATAGCGACGGCCGGCATAGGTCGAGACGCCAGCCGCATTGGCGGTCGCCTTGACCAGACGGGTTTCCTTCGTGTCCTTGGTGTAGCGGCCGCCGGCGGTGATGGTCAGGCCCGGTACCACTTCGTAGCTCGCTTGGCCGAACAGGCCCCAGCTTTCATTCTTGTTGCGCAGACGCACCCAGTTGTTGGGATTGTTGGCGGTGCCGGTCAGGAAATAGGCGCGCTGGTAGAAGTCGGTGGTGTCGCGGCTGTCGAAATACATGCCGCCGACCTGCCACTTGAAGGCACTGTCGCCGTTGCTGGCGAGGCGGACTTCCTGGGTCAGCTGGTCGAGATCGCGGACATTGCCCTGGCTCTGGCCGAAGCCGTTGGCCACGCCGTTCACCGGATAGTCGGCGCCCGCGCCGCCATCGGTGTCGCCACGGCTGTAACCCGAGGTGGTTTCATAGGCGGTGATCGAGGTCAGGGTAACGGGGCCCATGTCGATCGCGATATTTTCCGACGCGCCATAGGTCTTGTAGGCCTGCGGGTTGTTCATCGCTTCGTCGAGGGCGATCTTCGAGCGGGGTTCGCCCGACACGCTGTTGCTGCCCTTGGTGAGGCCGGCGCGGTGGAAGATGGTCGAGGTGCCATCATAGTCGCGCGCATGGACGCTGGTCAGCATCGAAACATTTTCGGTCGGCGTCATCAGCAGCTGAAGGCGCACGTCCTTCTCATTATAGCCGCCCATCGCGTCCTTCTTGGGGGACACGGTGCCGTCGGCGCTGGGGCCGGTGTATGTATTGTCGACCCAGTCGTCGCGATGCTGGTAGAGGGCCGAGACGCGGAAGGCGAGCTTGTCCGCGACGATCGGGCCGCCGATGCCGCCGTCGAAGGTTACGGTGTTATAGCTGCCATAGCTGGCCTGGGCGCGACCTTCCCAATCCATCGACGGACGGATGGTGTCGAACTTGATGATGCCCGCCGTGGTGTTGCGACCGAACAGCGAACCCTGCGGGCCGCGCAGCACTTCCACCTGGTTGACGTCGAACACCGGGTTCGACTTCAGCACGACATGTTCCAGCACGACATCGTCCTGGATGATCGACACCGGCTGCGAGGCGCCGAGATAGAAGTCGATATTGCCAAGGCCGCGGATGTAGAAGCGCGGGAAGATGCGGCCGGTGGTGGTTTCGGCATAGAGGCCGGGCACGCGGGCGGCGAGTTCGAGAATGTCGCCGCCGCCGGCGGTCAGGTTGCGCAGCGCATCGCCCTGCACGACGCCGACCGAGACGGGCACCTTCTGCAGATTTTCCGAGCGGCGCTCGGCGGTCACGACGATCTCGTCGAGCTGGCCGGCGTCAGCGCCCGCTTCCTGCGCATGGGCGGCGCCACCAAGGGCGAGCGCACCGAAGGCCGAGGTCAGCAGCAGCGCCGACCGTGCGAAAGTGAATTTCGACAAGGTTATTCCCCGATAATATTGCTTTTGCGTCCGGGAAAGCGGCGCCCCTGCGCCTGCCGTCCGGGATGCCATCGCCGCTAGACGCGATTTGTGGCGGGACGGTGACGTTCGCCCTGCCCAACATAGGAACATGTCGGAATGTTGCCGAGCGTTGTAACAATGCAACACAATGCGATCCACGCGCCAAGGTGACTGGCAAGCGTCATACACGCTTGTTATCGTCCCCGCCCATGACAGGGGAAATCGAAGCAGCGGGTGACGCGATCACCGGGGGCATGCTGGCACGGGCGGTCGAGCCGGGCCATGGGGAAACCCATGAAGCGGGCCATGGCGCCTGCCTGAATTGCGGCACGGCGGTGACGGGCAATTATTGCCCCGAATGCGGCCAGGCCGCGCATCTGCACCGCAGCTTTGCCGCGATCGGCCATGACCTGGCCCATGGCGTGCTGCATTTCGAAGGCAAGATCTTCACCACCCTGCCCGAGCTGGCGCTGCGCCCCGGACAGCTGACGCGCCGCTATATCCATGGCGAGCGGGCCAAGTTCGTATCGCCCTTTGCCCTGTTCCTGTTCAGCGCCTTCCTGATGTACGCGATCTTCTCGCTGACCAGCCATCATGGGCCGGAAGGCGCGCGCAACCAGGTGAAGATGAACAGCGAGGCAATCGCCGAGCTGAAGAAGGAAGAGGAAAAGGCCGATGCCCGCATCGCCAAGGTGCAGGCGCAACTGGCCGAGCCGGGGATCAGCGCGAGCCGGCGCGAGACATTGCAGGAAAAACTGAAGGACGCGCAGGACGAGCGGAAGGGCCTGTCGCTGGCGAGCGGCCTGACCGACTCGCTGACCGGCGAAGGCGTCAACAAGAACGTCGCCGATACGGTCGGCAAGGCGATCAGCGCGGCGGCCAAGGATCCCGAATTCGCCTATTACAAGCTCAAGGCCAATGCCTATAAATTCTCCTGGCTGCTGATCGTCATATCGCTGCCTTTCCTGTGGCTGCTGTTCCCGTTCAGCCGCCGGTTCAAGATTTATGACCATGCGATCTATGTGACCTATTCGATCGCCTTCATGTCGCTGCTCTTCTCGCTGTCGATGATCCTGACGGCGGTCGGCATCACCCATGGGCTGGTGACGCTGGTGCTGCTGCTGTTCGCGGCCTGGCACATGTATCGCCAGTTCAAGGATGCCTATCAGCTTTCGCGCAGCGGCACCTTGCTGCGGCTGCCGCTGCTGTACGGCTTTGCCTGTGCGTCGCTGTCGCTGTTCTTCGCCTTCCTGATGATGATGGGGTGACGGGTCGCGTCCCTATTGTATAGGGCGCGCATGATTACGTCCCCGATCTGGTTGCCCGCCACCCTGATGGCCGGGGCCACGCAGGCCTGGCGCACCGCGGTGCAGCGGCGCGTGGGCAAGACGCTGTCGATCAATGCGGCGGGCCTGGTCCGCTATCTTTACGGCATTCCCTTCGCGCTGATCCTGCTTGGCGGCTATCAGCTGCTCTTCCCCGCGCCCTTCCCCGTGCTGGGCCGGCTGTTCCTGCCCTTCTGCCTGGCCGGCGGGCTGGCCCAGATCATCGCCACCAATTTGCTGATCATGGCCTTTGGCCATCGCAATTTCGTCGTCGGCACCGCTTATTCCAAGACCGAGGCGGTGCAGGGGGCGATCCTGTCCTTCCTGCTGATGGGCGAGCGGCTGAGCGCGCTGACCTGCGCCGGCATCGGCTGCGGCGTCGCCGGCGTCATGCTGCTGTCGACCGGGGGCAAGCGGATGGGGCCGATGGATTTCCTGCGTGCGCTGGGCCAGCCGGCGGCGATCACCGGCATTGCATCGGGATTCTTCTTCGCACTGACCGCGATCGGCATCCGCCGCGCGACGCAGCAGGTGGGCGGGGGCGATCCGATCCATGCCGCGCTGATCGTGCTGAGCGTCACGGTGCTGCTGCAGACGCTGCTCCAGGGCGGCTATCTGGCGCTGCGCGAGCCGGGCGAGATGCGCAAGGTGTTCACCAGCTGGCGCGTGTCGGGCCAGGTCGGCTTCCTGTCGGCGATGGGATCGGCCTGCTGGTTCACCGGCTTTGCCACCGCGCCGGTCGCGCTGGTGCGGATCGTCGGCCAGATCGAGGTCGCCTTCACCATGGCGTTCGGCCATTTCTACCTGGGCGAACGGATGGCGCGCAGCGAGGCGATGGGGCTGATGCTGGTCGCCTGCGGTGTGGTTCTCGCGCTGCTGGGGGCGCTGTAGGGGGTGTGGGCCGGTGCGGAGGCATCATTCTGACGAAGCTGACATCCGTGTCAGTATGATAACCGATATTTTACCATCCATGGCTAGCCAGTTGCCGTGGGCACAGAAACGCAATCGGGAACCGTCGCACGAGCGGTAATGAAGGTCGCCAAATTATCCGGCGACCTGGGTATCCGTACGCTCGACCTTCAGGCAGACATCAGCGAACTCGCGGACCGGGTGACGCAGCAGGCGCGCACGATCGAGGCGATCAGCGGCGCCGCGTCGCAATTGTCGCGCGACGGCGAAAGCGTGTCGCTGGTCGGCCAGGACGCGCGCGAGAAGGCGGTCGCCGCCCGCGCGATCATCGATGATTCGGGACGGCAGCTGTCGACCGCGAACGGCAATTTCGTCGACCTGATCGAACAGGTGAGCCGCATCCATGCGCGCCTTGACGGCTTTGGCGAGGCGCTCAAGACCGTCGCCCATGTCACCAGCGTGATCAGCGGCATCGCCAGCCAGACCAATCTGCTCGCGCTCAACGCGACGATCGAGGCGGCACGGGCCGGCGACGCGGGGCGCGGCTTTGCCGTGGTCGCGGCCGAAGTGAAGAAGCTGGCGCAGGAAACGGCGAGCGCGACCCAGACGATCGAGCGGTCGATCGGCGCGCTGACCAGCGAGGCCGGCGGCATGCTGGACAGCATCACCCATGGCGCGCAGACCGCGCGCACGGCGCTGTCCGACACCAAGAATATCGAGGCGCTGGTCGACCGGCTGGGATCGCTGATGCAGGGCCTGTCGAGCAACAGCGAGGCGGTGGCCGAGCGGATCGCCTCCATGGTCGGTTCCGCCAGCGAGATCCGCACCGGCCTGTCTGCGCTGTCGAGCACGTCGGGCGACAATGCCGACGGCCTGCAACGGCTGTCTGGCCGGGTGTCGATCGCCAGCGACGATACCAACATGCTGCTGCAATATCTGGCGGAGAGCGGCGTCGACATTCCCGATTCGCCCTATATCCGGTTCAGCCTGACCGCCGCGCAGGCGGTGGGCCATGCAATCGAGCAGGCGCTGGATGACGGCCGCATCGGCGAGGCCGATGTCTTCAGCGAATATTATGCGCCGATCCGCGGCACCAATCCGCCGCAATTCACCCATCCGATCCAGCCGATCATGCAGGCCGAGGCGCGCGCGCAGCAGGAAGTGGCGCGCGGCTACAAGGGCTTGTTCGGCATGACCTTCACCGATCGCAACAGCTTCGGCGCGATCGCCATGCCGGAACGCGCGCTGCCCCAGCGGCCGGGCGACGAGAAATGGAATGCGGAATTTTCGCGCCAGGGCGTGGTGTTCGATTTCCCCGACACGCGCGAGCAGTGCAAGATCACCGAACCCTTCTGCATCAAGGCCTATCGCCGCCTGACCGCCGAGGGCGAGGTCATCCTGCTGAAGCAGGTAATCGCCTCCATCCATGTGCGCGGGCGTCATTGGGGCATCTTGCAAATGGCCTATAAGGATCAGGGCTGATCCGCGCCGCCCCGCGCGTCCGTTTCCTCCTATAAAAGAGGCTGCCCCGCAGCGACCATGGCCGCCCGCCCGATAGAGCAGGGCGGCCATTTTCCTGCCGATGGGGAGGCACGGATGAAGCGCATCGTGGTCTGTTGCGACGGCACCTGGAACGAGCCCGACCATAATGAGCAGGGCAAGCCCTGCCCGACCAATGTGGTGAAGCTGGCAAGCCTGATCCCCGCGATGGCGGAGGACGGCACGGCGCAGCGCGTCTTCTATCATAATGGCATCGGGTCGATGGCGTCGCGGACCAAGCGGCTGATCGACGGGGCCACCGGCTATGGCATCAGCCGCATCCTGCTGTCCTGCTATGCCTGGCTGGTGCGCACCTATCAGCCGGGCGACCAGCTTTATTTCTTCGGCTTCAGCCGGGGCGCCTATACCGCCCGGTCGCTGGCCGGTTTCGTGCGCAATTCCGGCATATTACGGCCCGAGCATGAAAGCCTGATCCCCGATGCCTTCGCGCTCTATCGTTCGCGCGACGGAACCCGCGCGCCACGATCGGAGGCGTCGCGCCTGTTCCGGCAAAGCTATGCCTGGTCCGACGGCACGCCGATCCGGTGCGTCGGCGTGTGGGACACGGTCGGGTCGCTGGGCGTGCCCAACACCTTGTTCCAGGGGATATTGAAGCATCTGTTCCGGGTGAACCGGGAATTTCACGACACCGACCTGTCATCGAGCGTCGCCTTCGCCTTTCATGCGGTGGCGATCGACGAGCATCGCAAGCCGTTCCTGCCGACATTGTGGACGATCCCCGAGGGGCAGGGCGCAGGCCAGCATGTCGAGCAATGCTGGTTCCCCGGCTGCCATGCCGATGTCGGCGGCGGCAATCCCGATTCCGCCCTGTCGGATATCGCACTGGAATGGATGGTGGCGCGCGCGCGGCTCGCGGGACTGGCGGTGGATGATCCGTTCGGGCTGGTGCCGCCCGGTTTCCCGCCGCACCATCCCGATCCGCTGGGCCCGGTCAGCGAATCCCAGACCTTCTTCTATCGCCTGTTCGGATCGGGCGAGCGTGCGATCGACGTGCCGCATGACGCCGGGCGGACCAATGAAGCCCTGTCCGATGCGGCGATCGAACGCTGGCACAAGCTGCCCGAATGGCGGCCGGCGGCGCTGGTCGACCTGGCGAAGCGCAAGCCCGACATGCTGCAGCCATAACACGCAAAAAGGGGCGGATCAGGGCCGGCCGGCGCCTGATCCGCCACCCCGTCGCATCAAGGGACGACGGGAAGCGATCCGGGCACGACGCCATATTGCTGCAGGCCCGACATGATCGCGTGGATCGCCAGCGCCGCCTGCAGCACCGCGATCATCCAGCCGAACGCCATCAGCGTTCCGGCGTGGATGAAGCCCAGCAACTGGCGGGCAAAGATCATCGCCAGAAAATCGGCCACCATCATGCCCAGGAAAATCCCGAACACGCCGGTCAGGAAGGTCCGGGTATCGCCAGCCACGGCCGCGAACAGCAGCAGCGCCACGATACCATAGGGCGTGATGATGATCGGGAAGGTCACCGGCGACATGGCCAGCCCCTTGGCCGAGGTCGGCGGCGCATCGGGCGCAGGGGCGTGCTGCGCATTCTTGACCGCCTCCAGCGCGCCGATCAGCAGCAGCACGCCGCCGGTCAGCAACAGATCGGGCGATGCGATCTGCCAATTCTGGCGCAGATTGTCGCCGATGAACAGGATGAGGAAGCCGACGGCCGTGGCGATCAGGGTCGACCGGAGCGCCAGCGCGCGCCGCTCCCCATCGGGCAACTGGCTGGTCAACTGGGCAAAGGCGGCGATCACCTTGATCGGTCCTAATGTGACGAAGAAGATGACCAGGACGAAACTCAGATCATTCATGGCACGCACCCCTATCTGCCGAACCATCGGATGCCGCAGTTTGGGCCCCTGCGGCATCCGCTTCATGCCTGTCGCGATCAGCGCGCTTGCGAGGCCGATGCGTCCGCCACCATCGCATCCAGATCGAAATCTAGGCTCTTGATGCGCGGCGGATATTCCTGAAGCGACTTCATGAATTTTGCGATCTACGCGGTGGCCGGCGCCAGCGTCCAGGATCGGTTTTCCTGCCACTCGTCGAAGCCGCGCGCTTCATGGAAACGCTCGAACGGATCGAGCTTCAAATTGGTGATGAGCGGCGTGTTCAGATTTTCCTGAATGCCGTTGAACCATTTGTCCTGCGTCTTGAACAGGAACTTCCAGTCGCCATAGCGCAGGCCGTGCAGCGTGGTTTCCGTGAAATAGTAGAAATCCTTGCGCTTCGACTTGCCCTTGCCGCTGAGCAATTCGGTCTGGTCATAGCCGTCGAGATGGACCTTGTAGGTCACGCTGCCGATGGTCTTGCCCTTGAGCAGTTCATCCTTGAGCTCCGGCTCGCCCAGCGCGGACAGGATGGTGGGCATCCAGTCCTCCATCGCCATGAACTCGCCAGTGGCGACATTTTCCTGCACATGGCCGGGCCAGCTGACGACGCAGGGCACGCGGAAGCCGCCTTCATAGCCGCCGACGCCCTTTTCGCCGCGGAAGGGCTGGTTGCCGCCATCGGGCCACGAATTGGAGGCCGCGCCATTGTCGGTCGAGAACATGACGAACGTGTCGTCGGCCACGCCCAGTTCTTCGAGCAGGTCGAGCAGTTCGCCGACATGATCGTCCATCTGCTTCACGCCGTCGGCATAGAGACCATAGCCGGTGACGCCGTCATATTCGGGCGGCAGGTGGGTCTGGTAATGCATGCGCGTCGTGTTGTGCCAGACGAAGAAGGGCTTGTCGGCCTTCACCGCGTCGGTGATGAAGCGCTTGGATTCGACCATGAATTCATTGTCGAGCGTCTTCTGCCGCTCGGAACCGAAAGGCCCCTTGTCCTCGATCGACTGGCCCCCCTTGCCGTCGGCCTTGCTGTGGATCACGCCGCGCCAGGCGAAGGCCTTCGCCACTTCGGGATCCTTGGGATAATCATATTCTTCCGAATATTGGCCGGCATTGAGGTGATAGAGGATGCCGAAAAATTCGTCGAAGCCATGCGCGGTCGGCAGATGCTCGTCCCGGTCGCCCAGATGGTTCTTGCCGAACTGGCCGGTGGCATAGCCATGGGGCTTGAGCAGTTCTGCGATCGTGGGATCTTCCTTCTGCATGCCCTGCGGCGCGCCGGCGAGGCCGACGGTGCTGAGGCCGACGCGGATCGGATATTGGCCGGTGATGAAGGCGGCGCGGCCGGCGGTGCAGGAGGCCTGGGCATAATGATCCATGAAGATCATGCCCTTCTTCGCGATGCGATCGATATTGGGGGTCGAGCCGCCCATCATGCCGCGATGATAGCAGCTGAGATTCCACATCCCGACGTCATCGCCCCAAATGATGAGAATATTCGGCTTTTTGCTCATGCGATGCTCCTGCGAGTCAGACCGGGGAAGACGAACGGCGCAAGGCTAGGTCGGCGATGGGCCGGTTGGTATCGGGGTTATCCTTGAGCCCGAGGCCGGGAATGGCGCACTCGCCAACATGGGTCAGGGTCAATAGGGAGGCCTTGCCCTGCCCCGCCGGTCCGCTATGGCGGCGCGATGACGGGCATGGGAGCAGGCATGGCGCGCGCGGTTGCAATGATGAAGGCTGTCGGTGTCGCGCTGCTGTTCCTGCTGATCGCCGCCTGTCTGGCGACGGTGATTGTGCCGCCCTTCCTCGACCGCATCTATTATGAGGGACCGGCGAGCCGCCATTATGACGGCGCCCGCTTGTTCAACCCCGATGGCGCGATCGACATGCCCGCCCCGCCCGGCACCAGTCGCCAGGGCTTCATCGCCCGCTGGCTGCTGGGCAATGACGATCGCCCCGACTGGCCCGATGCGGTGGCGGTGAAACCGGCGCGCCCCGCCCCCTTTGCCGCGCCGCGCGGCATGGTCGCCACCTGGGTCGGCCATGCGACCGTGCTGGTGCAGGCGGCGGGCATCAACATATTGACCGATCCGATCTGGTCCGACCATGCCAGCCCCTTTCCGCCGCTGGGCCCCAAACGGGTCGCGGAGCCGGGCATTAGGATGAAGGATCTGCCCAGGATCGACCTGATCGTCATCAGCCATAATCATTATGACCATCTGGATATCCCGACGCTGAAGGCATTGTGGCAGCGCGACCGGCCCAGGATCGTCACGGCGCTGGGCAATGACACGATATTGAAGGCGAACGGCATCGCGTCGGTAGCGCTCGACTGGGGTCAGTCGGTGACCGGCGCGCAGTTGAACGGACTGGTGCCCGAAGCGGTGATCCAGTGCGAGAATTACGAGCATTGCCCGGACTATCGGGTCCATGCGACGCGCAACCATCATTGGAGCAGCCGCTGGTTCACCGACCGCAACCGGGCGCTCTGGTCGAGCTTCCTGATCGAGACGCGGGCGGGCAATATCTATTTTGCCGGTGACACCGGCGCGGGCGACATGGGCTGGACCGGCGATGCGACGCGGTTCGGGCCGATCCGTCTGGCGCTGATCCCGATCGGCGCTTTCCGCTTCTGGCCGGGGCAGATGGAATCGGACGCGCATATCGGCCCGCGCCGCGCGGTCGAACTGTTCGAGCGGCTGGGCGCTTCGACCGCGATCCCGATCCACTGGGGCACCTTCCGCCTCTCCTACGAGAAGCGCGACACGCCGCCGCGGATGCTGGAGCAATATCTGCGCTGCGAAGGGATAGAGCGAAAGCGCTTCGCCCCGGTGCGGATCGGCCAGGCGCTGCTGGTGCCCAATGTCAGCCCGGTGCCGCGCGGCGCCAGGCATTGCGACCAGCGGGCGATCGACGCGCTGGAATAAGCGGCCCTCGGGCGACTCCGGGCGATATTGGGGCCAAGAAAAACTGGGGTGGCCTTTTCGCCCGTGGCGGCGCATGGGGCTGCACCAAAGGAATATCCGCAATGAATCTTTTCAAGCCGCTGCTGGCCGGTGCCCGCCCGATCGACCGGATGATCGCGGGCCTGGGCGCGGCGATCGGCATCAGCCTGACCATATTGGTGTGCAGCCAGTTGCCGCTGCATGCCGGCGACCTGCCGATCATCGTCGCGCCGCTGGGCGCGTCGGCGGTGCTGATCTTCGCCGTGCCGGCGAGCCCGCTGGCCCAGCCCTGGTCGGTGGTGGGCGGCAATATCCTGTCCAGCCTGATCGGCGTCGCCGCCTATCAGCTGATCCCCGACATGATGGTCGCGGCCGGCGTGGCGGTGGGCCTGGCGATAATATTGATGAGCCTGCTGCGCTGCCTGCATCCGCCCGGCGGCGCCGCCGCGCTGACCGCGGTGATCGGCAGCCAGGGCATTCATGATGCCGGCTATGCCTTCGCCTTTGCGCCGGTCGGGATCAATTCGATCGCTCTGGTGTCCCTCGGCCTCTTCTTCCACCGCCTGTCGGGCCACAGCTATCCGCACCAGCCGGTCGCGCCGCCAGTGATCGCCGAAAAGATACGCGCGGAGGCGGGCTTTCATCTGGAGGATATCGACCAGGCGCTGGCCGAACTGCCCGACAATTTCGACATCAGCCGCGCCGATTTGGACCTGCTGCTGTCGCGGGCGGAAATCCACGCCCAGGCCCGCCGGGCGGACTGAGGCCCACCCGGATCGGCGCCGCCGGTCAGGCCGGGCAGTCGCCGTCGCGCTTGCCGGACAGGTCGTGGGTGGTGCGCAGCACCGGCTTGCCGCCCTGCGTCTTGGTCATGGTGGTGCCGAAGGTCAGCGTATCCTCGGTAAAATTGCCCTCGACCACGATTTCGGAGGTGCCGGCGCCGGCCTTGCAGGCAAGGGTCGCGATCAACCGGCCCTTGCGCACCATCTTGTCCTTGTAGCTGCAGTCGCTGCCTTCCGCCCCGGCTAGCGCATCGGCGTCGGGCACGCCGGCGGCATCGACCTTGATGCAGATCTTGTCCTCGCTCACCTGCTTGAGCGCGGCCTGATATTCCTCCGCCGTGACGGTGGGGGTGTTGTAGCCGGTGGTCTTGCGGCTGAGCGTCCATTGCCCGCTCTTCATCATCGCCGGCGCGGCCTCCTCCTCCTGCGCGGGCGGAGCGGCCGGTTCGCTGCCGCAGGCGGCAAGGGTCAGGCTGGTGGCCAGCAAGCCGCCCAGCGTCAGAATGTCACGCATATCCTCTCCCCGTTCGTTCCACGGCGGCACGCTCTACCGATGCGCGCGCGGGCGCAAGTAGAAATGTTGCGCCCGTCCCTTCATCGCCGTCGGCGTCCGGCCGACAGGGTGGGCGCATGGAAATCGGCCGGCTTGTCGGCGATCCAGGCGAGGAAACGGGCGATGGCGGGATGGCTCCGCAAGGCCATGGCGTCGGCATAGGCACGCGCCAACTCCGCGTTGGACAGGGTGGCATGGATGGTGCGGTGGCAGATCGGATGCACCGGCACCATCTGTCGCCCGCCCCGGCTCTTGGGCACGGGATGATGCCATTCGATCCGCGCGCCGAGCGGCCGGGCGCAGAGCCAGCAGGGTGTCCAGTCAGCCAGGATTAGGGCTCGACCGGCCCGGTTGCGCCTTCCTCGACATCCTCGCCCTCAGCCTCACCGATCGCCCGGACCAGATAGCCCCGATGCACTCGCCCCCACCGGTTGAGCGGCAGATCATAAAGCTGGTCGAGAAACTGGTTGTCCCAGAGGGTCAGGTCGCCAGCCTGCGCCCCGTCGCCAATGATATTGAGGATCGACGACACCGGCGGTGCCGCCCGTCCCTTCACCTCGGCAAGGCCGACAAAGGCTGCATAGGCGGCGGCGGCCGTCAGCGAAATGCCTTCGGCGCGATTGACGTCGATCAGGATCGTCGCGGTATCGATCGAGCGAATTCCTATCGGCCGGATCAGGCTGGAGGAAAAGCCGTTGACGGTAGGAACACCGTCAGGGAGGGCGGAACCACCCCCCTCACTATTGCCGAGACTGGCAGAGGGCGCCACGGAATCCGCCTTGCCTCCGGTGCGGCTGCCCGTAGCGATCGTATACCACCAGCGGATCGGGGCATCGCCATTTTCGACGTCACGCCGTTCAGCCCCATGCAATTGGGACATGGTGTTGGATTTGCGCGCTGCGACCTGCCTGGCCATTTCCCGTCCGTCATCGACAAAGACGATCAGAAAATTGGTTTCGCATTCCCCCTTGGCCAGGGGCGCGCCGATGCTGGTCGCAATCTTGCGGACCTTGGCTTCGACAAGGCCGGCGATATCCGACGCGACCCCCCGGACCTGGGGGCAGACCGGCTCCATCCAGCGGGCGATGCCCCGATCACCCTGAACCACGCCCAGGGTGCGAACGAAGCCGGATGCCCTCTCTCGCACCTCCTGACGGGTCAGGCGCTGACCGTCGACCACGATCGTGTCGCCGCCGCCGTCATCGACCGGATGTTGTGCCTGAAGTGGGAGCGGCAGCAGCGCCAGCAATGCCGACAAGAGTTGCATTGTTCGCATCGTCATTGACCCTCCGAACAGTTCGGGCCGATCCAGCGGCCCTCCGACCTTGCCTTCATCACCATCTCGACGCCATTGGGCAAGCCCGTCTGCCGCATGTCCATCTGCACCGCATAGCTGTCGGGCGCATAGATGCCGGCCATCGTCATGCTCCTGGTGCCGCTATCGCGGCGGCAGGTGACATTGCCCTTCACCGTGCCGCCGCGCACGGCGAAGTCGCTGTAGCGGCAATCCTTGCCCGGATCGCCGGAAAAGGCGCGGCCGTCGGGATGGGCGGCCTGCTCGGGCGTGACGCAATAACGCAGGGTGCGGTTCATCGCCTGCTGCATCTGCTGACGCGCCGCCGCGGGCATCGCCTCCCCGCCGCTCATGTCGATCCGCTCCATCACGAAGCGCCCTTCCCACTGGCCGGGCTTGAGCTGCACCTTCTCGATCTGCGTGACGGCCGCGCCATGGCTCATCGCGTCGGTCGCGGCGATCTGTGTGTCCTGGCTGGTGGCCGGCTTGTTGCATCCGGCCAGCGCCGCGAGCGCGCAGGCCAGCAGGCCGTTGGTCAAGGCTTTGGTCATCACCGGCTTCCCCTGGCATGTCTTGGCAGAAGCGACCCTTTATCTGGCCCAGACTTAGCAAGCGGCGGCGGGTCTGGATATCGGGATTATTGCGATCCGGGGTGGCGGGGCGTTGATGAACGTCCATGCGTTCTTTTTTTGTTCTCAAATTGATGCTAGATGTTACGTTCATGACTGCGGGACGTACCGATGACCGAAGAAAAGGCCGGCGTCATGAGCGATAAACTCGATACCCTGGGACCGCTCATGAACGAGATCGGTCAAGAATTGGCCAGCTTGGTCGGAGGCGATCCAGATGGCGTGTTTCTGTATGTGGAAATCGGAGACGGGTGGGTAAGCCCCAGCGTTTTCAAGGATGAAGGCGACGTCGTTCGCTATTATAATCCGCGCGACACAAATCTCAGCGATATGCTTTGGGAAGCCTGGTATCTGGAACCCGACGGCCCCAACATGCGCTGGTCGGTGTTGGAATATATGATCACTGGGAAGAAATTTCATGTCAGCTTCCGATATCCTGAAGAGGTGGATGTCGAAGTTATCGATAGCGAGCGCCGCGAAGCCGCGTTGCGGGTGCGGTTCGGCGACAAGCCGGTCGTCTATCCGCCGCCGCCCAAGAGCGCGTTCGAATTACAGCCCTGACTTGCCAGGGCGCGGATTGCGCCCTGGCCCAAAGGCCCCATATTACGCCCATGTCGATCCAGATCCGCACCAGCCTTGACGAACCCGAAACCGGCCAGGACTTCGTGCCGCACCGGCCCGCGCGCCCGGAGAAGAGCGAGGGGGGACGCCCCTTCACCCTGGTCAGCGACTATGAACCGTCGGGCGACCAGCCGACAGCGATCGCCGAACTGGTGGCGGCGGCCAAGCAGGGCGAGAAGGATCAGGTGCTGCTGGGCGTCACCGGTTCGGGCAAGACCTTCACCATGGCCAAGACGATCGAGGCGTTGCAGCGTCCGGCACTGATCCTGGCGCCCAACAAGATATTGGCGGCGCAGCTCTATGGCGAGTTCAAGAGCTTCTTCCCCGACAATGCGGTCGAATATTTCGTCAGCTATTACGACTATTATCAGCCCGAAGCCTATGTCGCGCGGTCGGACACCTATATCGAGAAGGAAAGCTCGGTAAACGAAAGCATCGACCGGATGCGCCATTCGGCCACCCGTGCGCTGCTGGAGCGAGACGATGTCATCATCGTTGCGTCCGTCTCCTGCCTGTACGGTATCGGGTCGGTCGAAACCTATTCGGCGATGACCTTCTCCATGAAGAAGGGCGGGATCGAGGACCAGCGCGAGATCATCCGCAAGCTGGTGGCGCTGCAGTATAAGCGCAACGATGCCGGTTTCGCGCGCGGCAATTTCCGCGTGAAGGGCGACAATCTGGAAATCTTCCCGTCCCATTATGAGGATACGGCCTGGCGCATCAGCTTCTTCGGTGACGAGATCGAGGAGATTGTCGAGTTCGATCCGCTGTCCGGCAGGAAGGTCGCCAGCCTCGATTATGTGAAGGTCTTTCCCAACAGCCACCATGTGACCCCCGGCCCGACGCTGAAGCAGGCGATGGAGGCGATCCGCTTCGAGTTGACCGAGCGGCTGAAGGAACTGGAGGCCGAGGGCAAGCTGCTGGAGGCGCAGCGGCTGGAACAGCGCACCAATTTCGACCTGGAGATGATCGCGGCGACCGGCAGCTGTGCGGGGATCGAGAATTACAGCCGCTTCCTGACCGGTCGTTTGCCGGGCGAGCCGCCGCCGACTTTGTTCGAATATCTGCCCGAAAATGCGGTGCTGTTCGTGGACGAAAGCCATCAGACCGTGCCGCAGATCGGCGCGATGGCGCGGGGCGACCATCGGCGCAAGATCACGCTGGCCGAATATGGGTTCCGCCTGCCGAGCTGCATCGACAACCGGCCGCTGCGCTTTAACGAATGGGACGCGATGCGGCCGCAGACGGTCAGCGTCTCGGCGACACCCGGCCCGTGGGAGATGGAGCAGACCGGCGGCGTGTTCAGCGAGCAGGTGATCCGCCCCACCGGCCTCATCGACCCGCCGGTCGAGATCAAGCCGGTCGAGGACCAGGTCGACGACCTGATCAACGAATGCCGCAAGGTCGCGGCGCAGGGATACCGCACGCTCGTCACCACGCTCACCAAGCGGATGGCCGAGGATCTGACCGAATTCATGCATGAGGCGGGGATCAAGGTCCGCTACATGCATAGCGACGTCGAGACGCTGGAGCGTATCGAGCTGATCCGCGATCTTCGCCTGGGCGTCTATGACGTGCTGATCGGCATCAACCTGCTGCGCGAAGGGCTCGACATTCCCGAATGCGGGCTGGTGGCGATCCTCGACGCGGACAAGGAAGGCTTTTTGCGCAGCGAGACATCGCTGATCCAGACGATCGGCCGCGCCGCCCGCAATGTCGACGGCCGCGTCATCCTCTATGCCGACCGGGTGACGGGCAGCATGGAGCGCGCGCTCAACGAGACGTCACGCCGCCGCGAAAAGCAGCAGGCCTATAATGATGCGCATGGCATCACGCCCTTCACCGTGAAGAAGAATATCGGCGACATCATCGCCCATGTCGCGAGCAAGGATCAGGTCACGGTCGAGACCGGGCTGGAGGATCGCCCGCATCTCGTCGGCCACAATCTGCGCGCCTATATCGAGGATCTGGAGAAGAAGATGCGCGCGGCGGCGGCGGACCTGGAGTTCGAGGAAGCCGGCCGCATCCGTGACGAGATCCGCAAGCTGGAGGCAGAGGAACTGGGCCTGCCGGCGGACCAGCAGGTGGCGGCGCCACGCGGCCGCGCGACCGAGGGCAAGCCGGGCACACGGAAAGGACGGTTCGGGAAGACGACACGGAAGTTCGGACGGTGATACGCCGCCGCCTGCTCCTGATCGGTGCAGCGCTGGGCATCGGCCTCGTCATCATGCTGGCCGAAAATGTGGCGGCCGATATCGTCGTCGGACGGACGCCCTTCACGAACGGACGCCTGGGCTTCATCGATGCGCCCGATGGCGTCCTATTTCATTTCGTCATCGCGGCGCTGCCCATGCTGGCACTCGCGCTGATCGGCAGTTCCCGGCGATGGCTCTGGGCGGTGGCGATCAGCATGACGGCGCTGTTCGCGACCTTTGCCGTCTGGCAATTGCGGCAGGACTATCTTGCCGACTTTGCCGGCGGCGCGAATATCGGCCTCGGCATCATCATGATGGCATCGCCCTGGATCGCGCTGATCGTGATGGGCGTCATGGCATTGCTGGCGCGGATCACCGGCATCCGATCAGGACCGGGCGTCGCCTAGAGCGTTTTCCAATCAGGTGGAATCACCTGATGACTCGGGAAACGCGTCGAAACAGGAGGATAGAGCAGTCGAGCCGACGCAGTCGGATCGGAATCTGCTC
>NZ_JBXGSI010000079.1:0-303 GCF_056790315.1 Sphingobium sp. VMM | reverse complement strand
ACCCAACGCTTCAAGCTGGTCGAATACATGCTGCTGCTGATCGCCATCGACTGACCGAGATTGGCGATGAGCGCGCGCACCTTCGCGAAGTGGGGAAGCGTGGTATTGGCCCGCCACGATGCGACGATCTTCGCCTGCCGTGAAGCTTCGGCGCGTGTAGCGGCGACCGTCAGGTCAGTTGCCCGCTTCAATGCGTCCGGCGTATAGCCAGCGAAGTATAGGCTAACAGGACCATCATCTCCTCGGTTAAGAAATAGGATGGCCGGTTCGCCAGCTAAGCCAAGCATCGCAGCATTAGATAGC
>NZ_JBXGSI010000078.1:0-305 GCF_056790315.1 Sphingobium sp. VMM | reverse complement strand
GACCCGCAGGTTCTCCTCGCGATAGACCCGCAGCAGCTTCTTGTGGTTGGGCGTCATGCCCTCGCGAGCCAGAAGATACCCGAGACGCCGATAGCCGAAGCGGCGACGCTCGGCCGCCAACTCGCGCAGACGCTGTCGCAGCGGACCATCGTCCGGACGCGACGATCGATACCGGATCACCCGCCGGCTCACGCCGACCAGGTTGCACGCCCGACGCTCGCTCAGCCCGTGATGCTCACGGGCATGGGCGACGGCATCCCGCTTAGCGCCGGGCGTCACCATTTTTTTGATGCCAGATCCTTCAG
>NZ_JBXGSI010000077.1:0-318 GCF_056790315.1 Sphingobium sp. VMM | reverse complement strand
TGTATGTGGCATCCTGCGGATAGAAGCGGACAGTAGCACTGCTCATGTCTTCGCCTTTCACGACGCTCTCGACCTTTATAGGGATGTCCAGATACCCCGGTGACGGCTTTGCCGCTTCCTCGGTAAGTCGTTGCTTCGGCACATCCATCTTGCCGATAAGCACAATGCTTGACCCAGCGAGCAGCGTGGCGATCTTTGGGTCCGATGGGCAGAGCCGCGCTGAGACAGGCGAGGAGTTGGAGGTTGGAGAGACGCCCAATCCAAAAACAATCGCGAGCAGTGTAATCCGCATGATCATGATGATGACGATGCCACTTC
>NZ_JBXGSI010000076.1:0-331 GCF_056790315.1 Sphingobium sp. VMM | reverse complement strand
TGCGGTCAGCGCCGCCAATCTGGGCGCGTCGGCGGTGCTGATCGGCGGCTGGCGCGAAATCCAGCCCGGCGGCATGCTGGCCGGCGGGCTCAGCTGGACCGACATACGCGATATCGATGCGGTCGGCGGCTATGCCCGCACCACCATGGCCGCGCTGGCGGCGGCGGGCGGCATGCCGGGCAATCGCTACGCCTTCGACCCGGCCGTTGCCGCCCCCTATTTCCGCGACCTGCTCGACGCCGCCGGGGTGCCGGTCCTCTGGTCGGACGGGGTCGAGACCGTCGACCGGACCGATCGCGCCATCCGCGAGATCATCACCCGTTCGGGCGTC
>NZ_JBXGSI010000075.1:0-333 GCF_056790315.1 Sphingobium sp. VMM | reverse complement strand
AGATAGGTCGCGTCGATCATCACCGTCTTGCGTTCGGAAGACTGAGGCGCAGCCAAACCTTCCATCATCCGCAGGAACACGCCCTTATCGCTCCACCGCTTCCAGCGATTGTAGAGCGTCTTGTGCGGACCATAATCCTTCGGTGCATCCCGCCAGCGCAGCCCGTTACGGTTCACAAAGATGATCCCGCTCAACACCCGTCGATCATCAACCCGGGGCTTGCCATGGCTCTTGGGGAAATACGGCTCAAGCCGCGCCATCTGGTCGTCCGTCAGCCAATACAGGTCACTCAATTCCAGTCTCCTCACGGAGCATGAATCAGATCGCAACGCC
>NZ_JBXGSI010000074.1:0-357 GCF_056790315.1 Sphingobium sp. VMM | reverse complement strand
GAGAAGATGCCGGGCATCTATGATTATCTGGAGGCGGTTCTGCCCGAGAGCGGCTGGCTGGTGGAGGATCGCTTCACTTTGGCCGACATTGCGGTGGCCTGTCCGCTGATCAATGTCTGCTATTGCAGCAGCGGGTTGAAGGATGGCCGATGGCCCAGGGTGAAGGCCTGGATCGACGGGCTGCAGGCGCGGCCGAGCTTTGCCGGGGCGATGGCGCTGGAGGCGCGGATGCTGGGCAAGGCTGCGGTTCGCGGGGGTATGACGCGGGCAAGAAGACCAAGGGGCGCAAGCGCCATATCTTGACGGATACCGACGGCAATCTCGTCCATGCCGTATTCCACGCCGCCGACATCCAAG
>NZ_JBXGSI010000073.1:0-459 GCF_056790315.1 Sphingobium sp. VMM | reverse complement strand
GTCGAGTGCCGCAAAGGGTTTGCCATTCTCCCGCGACGCTGAGTCGTCGAGGGAACCCTCGCCCGGCTGCACCGCAATCATCGCCTCGCCGAGGATTTTGAACAGACATCACATCGGCTACCGCATGGCTCTTCATCGCCTCGATCCAACTTTTCGCATGCAGCATCGCAAGACCATAAAATCACCACAGAAAATTTTGAACCATCCTCTTGGGTCAGGACTCGTTGATCAAAGCCAAAAGATGACGGTGGCAGCGGGGGCGATGGCGGAGAAGAAGGCTGTCGGGCATCGATCGTAGCGGGTAGCAACCCGGCGCCAATCCTTGAGGCGTCCGAACATGATCTCGATGCGGTTGCGCTGAGTAGCCCCTAGTTTTCTAGACGCCTTCTGCTTTCAGAATCTGCTGCCGTTCGAACTGGTTGGGTGACAGCATCCCGTTCCTGATCTGCTTGCGCACCT
>NZ_JBXGSI010000072.1:0-494 GCF_056790315.1 Sphingobium sp. VMM | reverse complement strand
AACGACTACACGCGGGAATGCCTGGCGCTGGTGGCCGACACGTCGCTGTCGGGTGTGCGGGTCGCGCGGGAGCTGACGCGGCTGATTGGGATGCGCGGCAAGCCGCATACGGTGGTCAGCGACAACGGCACCGAGCTGACCTCGTCGGCCATCCTGCGCTGGTCGCAGGAACGGCGGGTCGAGTGGCATTACATCGCACCCGGCAAGCCGATGCAAAACGGCTTCGTCGAGAGCTTCAACGGGCGTCTGCGCGACGAATGCCTCAACGAGACCCTGTTCACGTCGCTGCCGCATGCTCGCTTCGTGCTCGATGCCTGGCGGCACGATTACAACTACGTCAGGCCACACTCGAAACTGGGCGGGAGAACCCCCGCCGAGAAAGCCGGCCAACCTGTCCGGGGGCATGCCCCCGGACAGGTTGCCATCACCTCAACCAACCATCATGAAGGAGCCGGACTCTACCTCTGACTGGTGACAATCAGGGGAGCATGTCA
>NZ_JBXGSI010000071.1:0-495 GCF_056790315.1 Sphingobium sp. VMM | reverse complement strand
GACCCTTTCGTCGACCAGCCGTCGGGCCGCCTGATCGCCGGCGTCGATCCCGCCCCGAACCGGCCGGTCGGCGCTGCCGACGATGGCGTGCAGGCCTATTGCTTCCGCCTGACCATGACCGATCGGCCCGAACTGCGGCTCGACCTGCCTGCCACCGCGCCCGATGGCTATCGCGAGGCCGACTATGAACTGCTGTTCCGCGATTTCGACCGGCGCCGGCGCGCCGGCCAGCTCTATGGCCGCGACTGGCATTTCGCCCGCGATCTGGTGAAGGCGGACGAGGTCGCGCCGGGCATCTATGACATCAACAATCGCGGCACCATGTCGCTCGACGCGGTCGGCCTCAACCGCGCCTATCCGGCGGCCGACTATGATGCGCGCGAACGCATATGGAAGGCGCATGAAAATTATATTCGCGGCTGGTTCCACGCCATGGCCCATGGCCGCGATCCCCGCATTCCCGCCGGGCTGCAACGCGATGTGCGCAACTGGGGG
>NZ_JBXGSI010000070.1:0-627 GCF_056790315.1 Sphingobium sp. VMM | reverse complement strand
TAAGGCCTGTGGGGATTCATCGAGAGTTGATGACGGCTGCGGCGAGGTAGATGATGGCCTCGAAGCTGCTGTCGGTTTTGCAGGCGCGCATGGCGATGCGTTTGAACTCTTTGAGTTTGCAGAAGAAGTTCTCGATCAGGTGCCGCCATTTGTACATTTCGGCGTCAAGCGGGATGGGTATGGCACGGCGCGGATGCTGAGAGATAACGATCCCGGCCCCGCGTTCGTTGAGATCGGTAATGATGTCGTTGTTGTCGAAAGCCTTGTCGGCAAGCAATGCGCCAAACTCCACGCCTTCGATCAACGGCGCAACACCGACGCTATCGAAGCGATTGCCTGGCATCAGACGGAAGTGCACCAGGTTGCCCAAGGCATCAGTGAGCGCCAGTATCTTGGTCGTCATGCCGCCTTTAGAGCGGCCAATGGCCTGGCCCGAAGTCCCCCTTTTGCGCCTTGCCCATGACGATGAACCTTGACGATGGTGGCATCGATCATGGCGTATTCCATGTCAGGCTCATGCGTCAAAGCATCGAAAATCCGCTTGAAAACGTCCGCTTCGCGCCAGTCACGGAAACGCCGGAACACCGTATTCCAGTTTCCGAACTGGGAAGGCAGGTCGCGCCACGG